>JAQTYN010000084.1 GCA_028688275.1 Gallionella sp.
TACCAATTGGTGATAACGTTTGACCAAGCGTGGGTCTAGCCCTGATTGTGTTTTTTAAAGTCATCGCCTATCCTGCCATTACTTCATAGACTTGTGTAGATACCTATGCCTGCTAGGGGGAGGGAATGTAGCAAGTGGAAAGAGTTGTGTAGATACTCATGGGGTTTTAGGGAAGCCAAGTCCCCTCTCCCCCAACCCCTCTCCCACAAGTGGGCGAGGGGAGTAAAAACAATGTGTGGCAAGAATTTCCTGCTTAAGTTAATGCGTATTCACATTTCCCCACTCACCCTTGACGCTGACGCAGTGCCACGCGCTTGAGATAGGCTTCGCGGGCGATTTGCACGTCTTCTAAAAAATAAGGCAATTCTTTCAATAACATGGCTTGTGGTCCATCGACCAAGGCTTGCGGTGGGGCGGGATGAAAATCGACCAACACCATATTCGCGCCCGCCAACACACCCTGCGCGGTCACATGCAGCATATCCATAATGCCATCGGGCGACGCGGCGCGTGTGCCGACGGAATGGGAAGGATCGACGCACACGGGCATACGCGTCAGGCGTTTGACCACGGGGACGTGGGAGAAATCAACAAAATTGCGGTGCGGGTCGCCCATATTGGTTTTCATGCCGCGCAGGCAAAAAACCACATTGCGATTGCCTTCAGATGCCAAATACTCCGCCGCGTTGAGCGACTCGTCCAAGGTAATGCCGAAGCCGCGTTTCAACAACACGGGCATTTCGGTTTGGCGACCAACGATTTTCAATAACTCAAAATTTTGGGTATTGCGTGTGCCAATTTGCAACATTACGCCCGTGGGATTACCCGTTTGATGCAGGGCTTCTCGAATTTCATTCAGATGCGATTCATGGGTGATTTCCATCGCCATGACTTTGATGTCGTATTTTCCAGCCAATTCAAACACATAAGGCAGGCAATTTTTGCCGTGACCTTGAAATGCATACGGACTGGTGCGCGGTTTGTACGCGCCCATGCGGGTACAAACTTGCCCATTGTCGCGCACGGCTTTGAGCATGATTTCAACGTGTTCGCGGTTATCCACCGCGCACAAGCCTGCAAACACGTTCAGCGTATCTTGCCCAAAACGCACGCCGTTGTATTCAAAATGGCTGGGGCGTTGGTCGTCTTTGTGGCGACCTAAAATGCGATATTCTTCTGACACCCGCACCACGCGTTCCACCCCTGGCAGATTCTGCATTTCGGCTAAATCCAGCGATTTGGTGTTGCCGATTAAATAAATTTCCGTGAGGTCTTGCTCTGTACCTTTTTCGATATGCACCCGCACTTGGACACCCGCGTAATCTTGTAAACGCGCCATAAGCAACTGAAAATCAGGTGATTGTTCAGTGACGGCTGCATTCAGAATCAAAATCATGGTTATTCCTTAAATAAGTTATTAGTCGCTAGCTATTAGTCGTTAGTTGATGGTTTGTAAGGGGAAGACTGCGTAGACAATCAATTTTTCAGAATATATCAGCTAGGTAAATTAAAACTCTCACCTTTTAGGCTAACGACTAGCGACTAATAGCTGACAGCGCATTCCGTTTGGCAATGCTGATTACGCCTTCTGCGCACAGGGCAACAAATACGCCGCTTGCACCGCCCACATTTCCAGCGGATCGCGTGCAAAATTGCTCTTGGCAAACTGTTGCCAACGCCCAAGCACAAAGCACAGCAAGACATTGGCGTGCGCGCTGACATCGGTTGCCGCGTCCAATTCTTGTTGCGCCATCGCCATGCGCAACGATTGTTTTAAGGTGCTTTCCAGTCTATCCAGCAGCTGATTGATGCGCTGTTGTAAGCGTTCGTCCTCATTCACCAAGGCATCGCCCGTCAATACCCGCGTCATGCCATGGTTGTTTTGCGCAAAGCCCAACAACAAACTCAAAATCGCGCGCGCTTGTTGGATGCCATTTTTCTCATCTAAGGTGATTTTGTTAATCAACCCAAACAAAGTCTGCTCAATAAATTCGATCAGCCCCTCGAACATCTGCGCTTTGCTGGCGAAATGACGATACAACGCCGCTTCGGACACGTCCAAGCGTTTCGCCAACGCTGCCGTGGTGATTTTCATCCCCTTGGGCTGTTCCAACATTTCGGCGACTGCCTGCAAAATTTGCAATTTTCGATCGCTGGTTTTCGTTGCCATGATTCATCCTTAAAACTTAGTTGTTAGTCGCTAGTCTCTAGTCGTTAGTTGTTTTTAGTGGCTCGTTTTTAATTGGAGGGGGATAAGCGCAGCGCATCCCCCAACTAACGACTAGTAACTAACGACTAAAAAAACGCAACGCCTCAGGTAATTTCATCACATCACGGATGCGAACATCCACCCACGCGGGCTGACGCGTACCCGAATTGATCCACACCGTACGCATGCCCAGTCGTTTAGCCGTGCGTAAATTAGCCAAACTATCTTCCACCATCACACATTGCGCAGGCGTCACACGGTGTTTTTTCAACAAACGCAAAAAGCCAAAATGATGTGGCTTCGCCAGAAAATTGACGTGCTCCAAGGTCATCACTTCCTCGAATAAGTCATCAATCTTCATCAATTTCAACACCGCCTGCGCATAAGCCTGTGGCCCATTGGAAAACACCATCTTTTTAGCAGGTAATTGTTGCAAAATATGACGCAAACGCGGCTTACGCAACACTTGATTTGCCAAGTCGGGAAATTGATGGGTGTGGCATAAAAAATGATGCGGGTTAGTGCCGTGATGCCGCATCAACCCCGTCAAGGTCGAGCCGTAGCGATGCCAATAATCCACCCGCAAGGCATTCGCCGCCACTTCATCCAGTTGCAAATGCTGCTGCAAATACGCCGTCATGCTGCGGTTGATATGCGGAAAAATAGACGCGCTGGCATTATGCAGCGTGTCATCCAGATCAAAAATCCACAGTTTGATGGTCATGCGATGCGCGTACCCTCTCCCCCTCCCCCTCTCCCACAAGTGGGCGAGGGGAGGAATTACTTGCTTTTAATCAATGTGCCGACACCTTCGTCGGTGAGGATTTCCAGTAACAGCGCGTGTTCTACGCGACCGTCGATGATATGCACCGAACGCACACCGCCGCGTGCGGCATCCATCGCGGAGCTGATTTTGGGTAACATGCCGCCCGACAACGTACCATCTTCCACCAAGTCTTCGATTTCTTTGGGGGTCAAGCCTGTCAGCAAATTGCCATTGCTGTCCAGCACGCCAGGTGTATTGGTCAGCAATACCAATTTTTCCGCGCCCAAGACTTCAGCCAACTTTCCTGACACCACATCCGCATTGATATTCAGCGTTTCACCATCAGGCCCAACACCAATCGGCGCGATGACAGGAATAAAACCACCCGAATACAAGAACGAAATAATCGACGGGTCAATTTTGACAATATCGCCCACCAGCCCAATGTCTAGCATTTTGCCCGCTTCGGTATTACTTTCCAGCATCATTTTACGTGCACGGATAAACGCGCTGTCCTGCCCTGTCAGCCCGACTGCTTTGCCGCCGTGTAGGTTGATTAAATTGACAATATCTTTGTTGACCTTACCCAAGACCATTTCCACCACGTCCATGGTTTCTTCATCCGTCACGCGCATCCCTTGGATAAATTCGCCTTGCTTGCCCACCCGTTTCAACAATTCGTTGATTTGGGGGCCACCGCCATGCACCACCACGGGGTTCATCCCCACCAGTTTCAACAACACCACATCGCGGGCAAAACTTTCTTGTAACAGCGGGTCGATCATGGCATTGCCGCCATATTTCACAACGATGGTTTTACCAAAAAAGCGTTGGATATACGGCATGGCCTCAGCCAGCGTGCGCGCTTTTTTATCAGCAGCAGAAGGGGATAACGACATGGTGAACTCCTCAAAAAATGTGCGCGGATTTTACACCAGCGAGGGGTGCGCAGCGAATTTTCCGTTAGGGGATGGCGGAATTAAAAACTATGCTCAGTCGCAGGGAAGGTGCCTGCTTTGACTTCCGTCACATAATTGCCTATCGCCGCCGCAATCGAGTCTGCGCCCTGCATAAAATTTTTGACGAATCGGGCTTTTTTGCCAGGAAAAACGTTAAGCATATCGTGCAACACCAGCACTTGCCCCGAACACGATACGCCCGCGCCGATGCCGATGGTGGGAATGGCAAGTTGCGCGGTAATGTCTGCGGCAAGTGGGGCAGGGACAAGTTCGAGGACGATCATGCTGGCTCCCGCGTGTTGTAGGGCAAGAGATTCATCCAACAAACGTTGCGCGGCGGAGGCTTCTTTGCCTTGCACACGATAGCCGCCTAGTTGGTGGACAGATTGCGGGGTGAGTCCGATATGCGCGCACACAGGAATGCCGCGTGAAGTTAGAAATTGGGTCGTTTCCAGCATCTCTATGCCGCCTTCTAATTTGACCATTTGCGCGCCCGCTGCCATCAATTGCGCGGCGTGTTCAAAGGTTTTTTGCGGACTGACTTGTGATGTACCAAAGGGCATATCGCTGATGATAAAAGCCTTTTTTGCCCCCCGCGCCACACATGCCGTGTGGTAAACCATATCGGCAAGACTGACAGGCAAAGTGGTTTCATGACCTTGCAACACCATACCCAGCGAATCGCCGACCAGTAGCACATCCACGCCTTGTGACTCCATCAATGCGGCAAAGCTGGCATCGTAACACGTCAACATGGCGATTTTTTGCGCTTGGGTATGCAGGGCGTGGAGTTGGGTCAGGGTGGTGCGCATGATGGTGATCTCAATGGATGTGAACGGCTAGCAAGCTGCTGCAAAACTATTGCGCTCGCCGATACTGTGTCAAAAAGCGGCTCAAAATGCTCATTTACTTGATGTAAATTCCGCTTTTTCGCCCCTTTTTTCCTTGTCTCGGCTTCGCTCATAACGTTTTTCAGCAGCCTGCTAGGCAACGAGTTTTGATAGCCGTTGCGCTTTACAGTTTTCCAGCGCATCACTGGCTCGCCCAACTTGAGGAATCACGCAATCTGGCTCAATTTCCAGCAAAGGTTGCAGCACAAAGGCGCGCAAGTGCATTTGGGGATGAGGCAGGGTTAAGCCGTGTTCGTGAAGCTGCATATCGTCATACAACAACACGTCCAAATCCAAGGTACGCGGGGCATTGCGGAAAGTGCGTTCACGCCCGTGCTGATGTTCGATGTCCAACAAGGCGTTGAGCAAATCGTGTGGGGCTAAGCTCGTTTCGACTTTTGCCACCGCGTTGACGAAGTCAGGTTGGTCTAAGTAGCCAATGGGCGCGCTGCTATACAAGGATGATTGCGCCAACAATCGCGTGTGCGGCAATTGGTCAATCTGCGCAAAGGCTTGCTGCAACTGGTGTTGCGGCTGGGCTTGATTGCTGCCCAACCCGACAAATGCGACTGCCATTATTCAGCCGCAGCCGCCACCGCAGCAGGTTTTTTGCGCGGTTTGCGACGACGTTTCTTCTCTGCCGCCCCTTCAGGTTGCAACATTTCTTTCTGGCGATCCGCTGTGGCATCTTGGAATTCATCCCACCACAAGCCCAAATCATCAGGCACTTCGCCGCTGGCGCAGCGTAATAACAAGAAATCATAGCCTGCGCGGAAACGCGGTTGCTCCAACAAACGGTAAGGACGTTGCCCTGCGCGTTGTTCAAAACGTTGTTGCAACAGCCAGATTTCCTTCATCACCGCATCATGACGATGGGGAATCGCGAGTTGTTGTTTCTGCTTGGCAAGCACTTCGTCCATGGCTTCGTGCATCGCGCCGATAGGACGGTCGCCGCGTTTCACCCGCAGATTCCATGCCGCCAACACTTCATGCCACAACAGCGCGGCAAACAAGAACGCAGGGGAAACGGGTTTGTCTTGTCTTAAGCGGTCATCGGTGTTGTGCAACGCCAACATAATGAATTTTTCACCCGTCGGTTGCGCCCAAATCACATCCAATAGCGGCAACAAACCATGATGCAAATTCATTTGACGCAATTGTTGTATGCACGCCACCGAATTGCCAGACAGCAACATTTTCAGCACTTCGTCCAACAGCCGCGCTTGTGGCACGTTGTCCAACAAGTTTTTCATCTCATTGATGGGCGCAGCGGTTTTAGCTTCCAACTTCATGCCCAGCTTGGCAGACAGCCGCACTGCGCGCAACATGCGCACAGGATCTTCGCGATAGCGCACGGCTGGCTGACCGATCATGCGCAGAATCTGATTTTCCGTATCGGCGTATCCATCGTGATAGTCGTGAATTTCCTGCGTGGTGGGATCGTAATACAGCGCGTTGGCGGTGAAATCACGCCGCGCCGCATCTTGTTCCTGATCGCCAAATTCGTTATCACGCAACAAACGACCATGCTCATCCGCCTGCACATCTTCGGCATCCACCATGCGGCGGAAAGTGGACACTTCCACCACTTCTTCGCCAAACATCACATGCACCAAACGGAAACGTCGCCCAATGATGCGCGCACGGCGAAACACGCGGCGCACCTCTTCGGGCGTGGCATTGGTCGCCACATCAAAATCCTTGGGGGTTTTATTCAGCAACAAATCGCGTACCGCACCACCCACCACAAAGGCTTGATAGCCCGCCGCTTGCAGCCCATCCGTCACTTTTAGGGAGCCATAACTAATTTGGTCACGAGACACCCCATGCGACGCAAAGGGAATAATGCGGGCATTGCCCACTTTTTTGGCTTTTTGGGATCGACGAAAGACGCGTTTCAGAAATCTTTTGATCATATTGTAAAGAAATCACCTTTTGAAGCGTGGACTGCCCACGCGTCGCGGATTATACACGTTGGCACCCGCCCTGCCCGCGCAACGTTGCCAAACAAAACCTTGCACTTAGCGCACCCGCAAATAAATCATGCCTCATAATAACTAACCCCCTGTTCGCAATTGTTGAATGTCTTGTTCGGACAACCCTGTTTTAAGGGCTATCGTGGCATTATCCAACACATCCAACAAGTTGCGAGCAAGCTCTACCGTTTTGTTTCTTGCACCTTCTTCACGACCTTCTTCAAGCCCTTTTTCGCGACCTTCCTCAAGCCCTCGCTCAAGCCCTCGTTGGAGTCCTTTTTCCTCCGCTTCCACAATGGCGGTTTCCATCACGCCTTTCCAATCGCGGTAGTTTTTCAGACTTTCTTGATAGGCATCTCGTTCCACGGAGTTGAAACAGGCGAGTTCGGCGGTTTCAAAGAGTTGGGGGAATACGCCTTCGTTGAAGATGGCGGGGATTTCTTGTAAATCTTGCAAGTGTTTGAAAATATATAGCCACTTGTCTTGCGCAGTTTCCAATTCGTCCAAAGTTTTGTGGAAGCGTGGCAAAGTCAAATAAATGAAAGTGAGTTTGTCGTAAAACACCGCGCCATTTTGGTTTTTGAGTTGAATAAAATGCACGACTTCGTCGTTGTCGCGGTCTTCTTCAAACAAGAAATCCAGTATGCCAACGGTATAAACCGCCGATAATTTGTAATCCCAATCGCCGCGCTGCGCCTGTTCCTGAATGGGAAACGTGGCGTAATACACCGTGCGGTCTTTGAAAAAATTATGTTTGGCTTTTTGCAGCTTATAGTGGACCCCGAATTTCAGACAGTGAATTAAGATGGTAGCCTGCAGTAAAAGAGGAGCAGGTGATGAGTGAAAGCCGACGTAAAAACTTCACGGGCGAGTTCAAGGCGAAAGTGGCACTTGA
>JAQTYN010000085.1 GCA_028688275.1 Gallionella sp.
GCCGTGTTTGCCGTTTCTTGGCCGCATACTCCAGTTCTGAAAAACTCGTTTGCATCGCTTCCTCCTATTTGTCGAACTCTCATTTTACCAAGTCTTAAGGCGGATGAATAAATCAGCGTTTCCCTAAATGATTTTTGATCCAAAATTTATTGAACAACTGACCTCTGCTGCTCGCGTGTGCGGCAGTACACCTGAATTTAGCTGTCAATTCGCAACGGCGTTGGCGCAACAGTCGCCCGCCCAGTTGGCGCGCATCAACCCCTTGCGCTTTGCCGATGCGGCGGGTCTAGATCGTGAACGCACCTTGGACTTGTTCGTGAGCGCGGCACATGCAGGGTTGTTTAGTTTTGAATGGGGGCTGGTCTGTCCGCTGTGCGGCAAAATCGGCAGTCATTCGGATTCGATCAATGAAGTAACCGAAGATTTTCATTGTGCGTTTTGTGTGCGTGATCTGGAAACCTTGCTGGATGATACCGTCGAAGTGACCTTTGCCTTGGATGCCAGCAGTTGGGCGGGATTTAACCGCCATGCGGATTTTGCGACCAATTTTCGCTATTCCGTTTCCAGTAGCTTTTTACCCCTTGAAGCGTGGCTTGCCTATCACCAGCGTCACACCGTTGCCGATGCGTTGCTGGGAATAGGCGAAAGCATTACTTTGCGCTATACCCCGCAGCCAGGGGAATTATTACGTTTGTATAGTTTGGATTTGCATAGCTCTGTCACGCTAAAAACAGCGGATGTTGCGCCTAGCGATACGGTGCAATCACTTACCTTTGCCTTGAAAAACAACGGTTTTGGCGAACAAAGTCGTCAAATTGAACCGCGCCCGTTGGAGATTCAGATCACCAATGTCAGCGAAGAACGGGTGTGGGTGCAATTATTACGTTTGGTGATTCCTGAAATCCTGTCCATGTCGGCAATAGGAGAAAACCATTTTGGCGCGCGTTTAACGGGGCAACGTTTGCTGACCAATCAAGTATTTCGGGAATTATATGGTTTGCAACGGCTGATTCCCGACTTGCGCTTGCGCGTGAAAACGGTGTGTTTGCTGTTTACCGATCTCAAAGGTTCGACCGAAATGTATGACCGTAGCGGTGATTTAGAAGCCTATGACTTGGTGCAAAAACACTTTGAAATTTTGCGCGCCGTGGTGCGGCAACATGCGGGTGCGATTGTCAAAACCATGGGTGATGCGATTATGGCGGCATTTCCCGACCCCGAAAGTGGGGTGCGCGCAGCTATTGATATGTTGGCAGGTATTCAGCAGCTATCGCGTGAAATCAATCCAGAGTCATTGGGACTGAAGGTCGGGTTGCACGCGGGGGCAGTGTTGACGATCAACCGCGGCGGATTGGATTTCTTTGGGCAGACAGTCAATATCGCGGCACGGGTACAAGGCTTGGCGGAGGCGGGCGAAATTTGCCTGACTGACGCAGTGCGTCTCGCGCCCCGCTGCGAAGATATTTTGCGCGAACAGGGTTTTACGCTGACGAGCGAGGTATCACGGCTGAAAGGTGTGGAGCAAGAGCGGCAAATTGTGCGCTGTACGCCGAATTGATTGGGCAGGGGGTGACATGGTTGTCGCCCCCCTGCCCATTGGGAGTGTATTACATCAAATGTAAAGCCAGGTTGTTCAGAAATTGAATCGGGACAATTAGGATAATTTGGCAGATGATTAATAACACCAGCGGAGAGAGGTCGATGCTGCCGACTAACGGTATGATGCGTCGAATGGGGGCAAGAAAGCGTTGGGTAATCGCATTCAATAAGGGTGCCAGTGGCGTATGCGGGTTTGTCCATGACAACACGGCTTGTACCAAGAGCGCGACAATGAGTAAATACACCGCCATGACCATCAGTTTCACGATGGCTAAGACCAGTAGTCCCAAAAACGCGAACCCCGAACCTTCTACGGTTAGTAGTAAACCCAAGTAGAGTACTTCTACGCCATAGGCCAAAAGCAAGCTGGCACTGTCCAAGCCGTGCAGGGCAGGAATATGGCGACGCACGGGGAGAACCACCCAGTCTGTTAATGCCATGATGAATTCACCCGCTGAATTGCGCATCGGGGCGCGTAGCCATTGCAACAAAAAGCGGAAAAATAGCAACCCTGCAAAACCTTGCACAAAGGCATCCAATAACAATACAGCCAGTTCGCGCAACATTATGCGTTCCCCAATTCGTCGCCCATTTCACGGGAACGATCCGCTGCGGCTTGAGTCGCCTTTGCAATATGATCTGCAACGTGGTTGTTGGCTAAGCTTAATAGACCGCGTTCGGTCGTGCCATTTTTGGAAGTTACACGGGCACGCAACACCTCCACTTCCTCCGTGCTGCTGCTTGCCAATTTGCTTGCGCCTAAAAACGTGGCAAGACTCAGTTGACGGGCAGCATCTGCATCTAAACCTAGTTGCAATGCTGCATTTTGCAAGGCTTCAATCAGGTAAAACACATAGGCGGGACCGCTGCCTGAAATCGCGGTCACAGCATCCAGTTGCGACTCTTCGCTCAACCATAAAGTTTCGCCCACGGCGGATAGAATTTGCTGTGCTTGTTCACGTTGCGCGGCGGACACATCAGATAAAGCAAATAAGCCTGTCATACCGCTTTGTATCAGCGCGGGTGTGTTGGGCATGGCGCGCACGATGTTTTGTGTGCCAGACCAGCGTGCCAAATCCTGTGCGCGTATGCCAGCAGCAATGGACAATAACATTTGACCTTGCAATAGCGGGGCAAGTTGTTGCGCGACTTCGCGCAATTGTTGTGGCTTAACGGCCAAGACAATGATGTCGCTGCCCGTGATGCCTTCCGCTAAATTTTCTACCGCTTGCACGCCGTATTGTTGCTGCAATTTAGCGCGACTTTCGGCATAAATCTCCACCACGCAAATGTCTCCTACGGCAAAGCCTTGCCCTAATAAGCCGCCAATTAAGGCAGTTGCCATATTGCCGCCGCCGATAAAACTAATTTTCATACTGATTCCTTAAGGGTAAATTCTATTGCCAAAAATAGCCGTACCGACGCGAACAATGGTCGCACCTTCGGCGATGGCAGCTGGGAAGTCGTGTGACATGCCCATGGACAAGGTGTCCAGCGCAAAACCTGCTTGATTGAGTTGCTGTTGTATCCGTGCCACCTGGGCGAACGCGGCTCGTTGTTCCGCGGGGTCATCGGTGGGGGCAGGGATCGCCATCAATCCACGTAACGTTAAATTAGGCAAAGCCGATACTGCCGCCGCCAATGCGCTTATATCCGCCGCTGCCACGCCACTTTTACTGTCTTCACCGCTGACATTCACCTGCAAACACACTTGCAACGGTGGCAAATCCGCAGGGCGTTGCGCCGATAACCGTTGCGCGATACTCAGGCGGTCTATGCTATGCACCCACGCAAAATGCGCCGCAATTGCGCGTGTTTTGTTGCTTTGTAAAGGACCAATGTAGTGCCAATCTATCGGCAAATCGTGTAACGCCATCAGCTTAGGCAAGGCTTCTTGCACATAACTTTCCCCAAAATCGCGCTGTCCCGCGCGATATGCCTCGCGTATCGCCTCAACGGGGAAGGTTTTACTTACCGCTAATAGCTTAATTTCGTTAACATTGCGCCCAGCCGCAACGGTAGCAGTTGCGATTGCCGCGTTTGTCGCTTGCAAGTTTAAAGCGATTGTCGTCATAATCTCACGTCGTAGCGATCCTCATTCATCTTCAGGGAGCCTCTAATAATTTAAAGTTCTAAACAAGACAAGGCGCGAATAAAAAATTTTTACGCAGCATATAGATCATATGTAAGGAAAAATTTATTGTGAGCAACGCCGTATTGTGACGAAATTTGGATTTTTAGAGGTTTTCTTCACCAAACAGGGACAATTATAATGGACATTACCGAATTACTTGCTTTTAGCGTTAAAAACAAGGCTTCCGACTTGCATCTTTCAGCGGGTTTGCCTCCCATGATCCGTGTGCATGGTGATATTCGGCGTATTAACTTGCCTCCCATGGAACACAAGGAAGTGCACGCCTTAGTGTATGACATTATGAATGATGGTCAGCGCAAATTTTATGAAGAAAATAAAGAGTGCGACTTTTCGTTTGAAATACCTGGTTTGGCGCGTTTTCGGGTGAATGCTTTCGTACACAATCGTGGCGCGGGTGCGGTTATGCGGACGATTCCGTCCAAGATTTTGTCTTTAGCCGATCTCAAATGCCCAGAAATTTTCAAATCTATTTCTGACTATCCTCGCGGCATGGTGCTCGTCACAGGGCCGACGGGTTCAGGAAAATCGACCACGCTGGCGGCAATGGTGAACCATCGCAACGAGAATGAAATGGGGCACATTCTGACGGTGGAAGATCCGATTGAATTTGTGCATGAAAGTAAGAAATGCCTGATTAACCAACGGGAAGTCGGGCCGCACACACTGTCTTTCCAAAACGCCTTGCGTAGTGCGCTGCGTGAAGATCCTGACGTCATTCTGGTGGGTGAAATGCGGGATTTGGAAACCATCCGTTTGGCGATGTCGGCTGCGGAAACGGGTCACTTGGTATTCGGTACGCTGCATACCAGCTCCGCTGCGAAAACCATCGATCGTATTATCGACGTGTTCCCAGCAGATGAAAAAGAAATGGTGCGGGCGATGTTGTCTGAGTCGCTGCGGGCGGTGATTTCGCAAGCCCTGCTGAAAACCAAAGACGGCGCGGGACGATGTGCCGCTCATGAAATTATGATTTGTACGCCTGCGATTCGTAACTTGATTCGTGAAGCGAAAGTGCCGCAAATGTATTCTGCCATTCAAACAGGGCAGGGGATGGGTATGCAAACATTGGATCAATGTCTGCAAGGCTTAGTAAAAGCCAATAAAGTCAGCCCTGCCGAAGCACGTGGCAAAGCCATGAATAAGGATTTATTCCCTGGTTAACTCACTTTGAGTGCTTGATTGCTTTCATATGCAAAGCACAAAAAGATGCAATTCCGAACGTTCCTTTTGAGTCTAGTGCGGAATTGCATCCATTATTCAGACCGAATCTAGTCAAGGGTTCAGTTGAATAACCGAGAGTTAATTGGAGGATTGATCTGCTTGTTCGGACTATTCTTTTTCCATGCCCAAACAGTCCTCTAGCCAAAGACAATTTCCTTGATCGCACTCGCCGCTAAGTGCGGTCTCAAAACAGTCGAAATTGCCCTCCTGATTCTGTATCGCTTTAATTAACTCAGTTTTTGACAGTGCGTCTGGATTAATGCCATGTGATGCGGCGATACTATGTATGATTTCTAGTTCCATGATCTGCTCCTTAGTTGATAGCGTTGAACAACGAAATAGCCATCCGTTGAACAAGGACGACTCTCGTCATTATGACTCCCAGAAAAACAAAAAAGCAAGCATTTATTGATGCAAATATGTAAGTGCAACACCATGTTTATAAAAGTATTTAGTTATTTTTTCGCAACGCATATGCTTACGCCTTCACCTTTCGGCATCTCTCATCAAATCGCATGTCAGATCGTTTACGATTCAGACACAAATGAGCAATTGTAACCTTATGCCTGACTTCAGCAATAATTTCCCAAGCAAAATGATGTCATCAAAATCCTGATTCATTTTTCATGTGTTTCGTGCTTCAATCCTACGCCTTAGTTTTTTGGAAAAATGCTCATGAACGCCACTACTTTCACCGCCTTTCGTGTTTTTGCTGACCAGCAAAGTTTTGCAACGCTGACCTTGGATGATCTTGACTTGGGTGAGGTGGTCATTGAAGCACATTATTCCAGCGTCAATTACAAAGATGCGCTGGCAGGAACAGGTGCGGGCAAGGTGGTACGACGTTTCCCGCGGGTGGGCGGCGTGGATGTGTCTGGCGTGGTGGTCAGCTCTTGTGATGCACGGTTTGAAGCGGGTGATGCGGTAATCGTCACGGGCTATGGCATGGGCGTGGAGCATGACGGTGGTTATGCTCAGTATGTACGTGTACCTGCCGATTGGGTCGTACCATTGCCAGCAGGACTGAGCTTATTTGAGGCGATGGCGTTGGGGACGGCGGGCTTTACTGCCGCCTTGGCAATTCATCGTCTGGAACAAAACGAGTTAACCCCTGATAGCGGTAAAGTCATCGTCACAGGTGCGACGGGCGGTGTGTCCAGTTTAGGGATTCAAATGTTGGCGCAACTCGGTTACCACGTGGTCGCGCTCACAGGCAAAGACGCTGAACAGGAATATTTAAAACAACTCGGTGCATCGGAAATTCTGTTGCGCCACGGGCTGGTGATGGGTAATCGTCCCTTAGAAAAAGCACTTTGGGCAGGGGCACTGGACTCCGTGGGTGGAGAGACATTAGCCTGGTTGACCCGCACCATGAAGCAAAATGGTGTGATTGCCAGCTTTGGTAATGTGTCGGGCGTGGCACTCAATACCACCGTGTTGCCCTTTATTCTGCGCGGTGTGCGCTTGTTGGGCGTGGATTCCGCGCTCACCGCCATGACACTACGCCGCCAGATTTGGCAACGCCTCGCCACTGATTTACGCCCACAACAACTTAATCACGTCGTGCAAACGCGTCCACTCGCCGATTTGCCCGATATGTTTTTGCAACTGCTGAATCACACGCTCACAGGGCGTGTTGTCATTGATTTACGTGCATGATGTTGAAGTGATCAGTATCGGTAACTCAGGGAGAAAAAGGCCTCATCCTGCAACTTACTGTTGACCAAAGGACTTTGAGTGATAGCTGAACCCAACCAGCGTCGCAGCATATAGATATTGACATTCCAATGGTTCGCAACAGGCACTTCCCACACCATACCCAACATGGTGGTGGTGTTTGCCTTCGGGCTGTAAACAGGATAAATGCTGCTTTTAGCCTCAGCGGGCGAGACACCGTAGAAATAGCGAGTGTACTCCGCCGTGAAATGCTCAAAACCAAACATAGGGTAAACGACTGTGTTCGCTACATCAAACTTGCTGGCATAAATCAGTTCATACAGCTGACCGTGTGAGAGATTGACATCGTAAAAAGCATTGAGAAAAATCCCACCATAAGGCGTCTCTTGAAAAGTGCCGATGCCGAGCGGAAGGGAATTCTTACGTTCGTTTATGCCGCGCAAGCTGGGTTGGTTGGTTTGAAATCCGTCCAAATTAACGCGCCCAAGCACTTCAATATAACCATAACCCAGCGGCAGCGTCTTGACACCAAAAGTATCGAAACGCGCAAAAAATCGGTCATAGTCAAAGTAGGCATAGGGGACGGCGATTTGTGTATTGCCATTATTTCTGACGGGGCTGGTACTCATATAGATGGCACCGCCCACATCGCCTTGAATATGAGGAGAAAATTCCTCCTCTGCCTGTGCAGATACGGAGCAAAATGTGCTCACAAAAATAGAGACTAGCGAGAATGCGACAGGTAGGAACTTCATAGCTTGAGCCATTGCGTTGATCTTCAGATCGTATTGTAAACCAGCCTGCGGCGATTGAGACTCGTTTCCGCGTCGATCATTATTGCTAGGGAAACACTGATTTATCCATCCACCCCAAGACTTGGTAAAATGTGAGGGTGCAAACAAGGGGTGAAAGCGATGCAAACGAGTTTTTCAGAACTGGAATACGCGGCCAAGAAACGGCAAACACGGCGA
>JAQTYN010000086.1 GCA_028688275.1 Gallionella sp.
AGGAACTCAAGGAACGAATTCTTAAGGGCATTACCGAATTTAATGATCAGCCAGTTGTATTTAGATGGAAAAATTTCGATCTTGGCTTAGTATAAATTGTATATGTTTTTATGAAACGAACTACTAGGTAGCAGTCCGCTAAGGGGCGTTTGCGAACCCTCGACCCGTAACGTAAGCAACCTGGCTCATAGAAGTATAGTCACATGAGTTTATCTGCTAATATCCATTTTCGCACGAATCCTTACGCTCCTCCAGTGGCGAAAAAAAGGGTGTAGATCGCACTTCTGGCTTCGGAATGGACGAATACACTGGACATAATTGAGTTTCGTCGGCGATCATTTTTTAATTAAAATATTGCTCTACATCCATACGCTTATGAAGGATGCGATTCACTTCAATGCCGGAGCAAACCGGGCAATAAAAAATGATATGTTGACCAACTGGATGTTTCCGGTAACCAGATTTGATAAATTCGCAGTCTGTACCCATATAAGGTTGTTCCGCCAAAGTATGAAAAGCCCGATTTAAATCTCGGATATAGGTATCGGCTTGAGCTTCACCCCAGGTTTTTAGTGTGTAACGCCAAATATCAGCCAAATCTTGTCTCGCTTTCGGCCGGAGTTTGAATTGAGGCATCAGCTATGAGACTTTTTAATTTCGGTTAAGAACTCTTCTACATCAAAATCATAGGCAGCGCCGCTTTGTTCACCGGCAATAAGCGCAGAACGCAGTGCTTCCAATTTTAGTTCCTGTTCTTCAAGCAATCGAAGACCCGCACGGATAGCTTCGCTTGCCGATCCAAATCGACCTTCTCTGATTTTCCCGGCAATAAACCCTTCAAAATGTTCACCAAGAGAAACGCTGGTATTTTTTTGCATACTCGATCCCCAAAAAACGCTAACAACTATATATTAATATTTAATATTTATTGGTAATAAATGCAACTAAAATTTTTTGCTTCCTTTGAACATCTTTTTCTTCAATTTCTGCTTTTTAGGTCCTATAATCTATTTTATCAATAGTAAGATACTTTCCATGAACCCAGATAATTTACCTGCCATCGAGCACTCCTCACATCGACTCTTAGACGTGGCCGATTTTTATCGGCTAGCAGAAGTTCCCCCCGAGATCGAGTGGTTTGCCAATCTAGAAAATTTTTGCACGCGGCGCGCTTATAAAAATGCGCTGCAGGATTTTATGCAATTTACCGGTATCTCTCACCCAGAAGAATTTCGGCAAATTACTCGCGCACATATCATTGCGTTCCGGGATGAGCTCAGAAATCGTGATTTGTCGGGTGCCACCATCCGTCATAGCCTGGCAGCCCTTTCCTCATTGTTTGAAAACTTGTGCGAACAGAATGCGGTCACACACAATCCGGTCAAGGGGGTGAAGCGCCCTAGCGTGGAAAGCTATGAGGGCAAATCTCCGGCACTGGGCGATCATCAGGCGCGCGCGCTACTCGATGCGCCTGATAGTGTCTCGCTTAAAGGAAAACGGGATCGCGCCATCTTCGCCATATTGCTTTACCATGCGCTGCGCCGCGATGAACTGTGCAAATTAAAGGTGAAGGACGTCAAACAGGAACGACGTGGGGTACTGCACATGAAAGTATCCGGCAAGGGTGGCAAGACCCGCTACTTACCAATCCATCCTCAGGTAGGCGGATGGTTGCATGATTATCTAGAGGCGGCAGGCCATAGAGAAGATGATAATGGCCCTTTATTTCGATCGCTGAGCAATAACCGACATAAGGGTGCACAGAAAGCCATTACCCCAGATGCCGTCTATAAGATCGTGCAGGCCTACTCGGAAAGACTGGGATTCAGGATCGGGGCACATTCGCTCCGTGCCACGGCTGCGACCAATGCGCTCGATCATCAGGCAGATATTGCCAAGGTGCAGGAGTGGTTAGGACACGCCAATATTGCTACTACTCGTATTTACGATCACCGCAAAACTAGGCCAGAGGATAGCCCGACGTTCAAGGTGAATTATTGAATGGCGGATTCGGAACTTATTGCTGGCTACGCGGCGATAATAAAAAAGGAATTTCTTTCATTCTGGGTTTCGATAAATCCCATTGACCAATCCTTACCATCAGATGCACTTCCAAAATACGAAACATATAGCCTTCTACGAATTGCTAAATGAAAGAACCGTGGAAAAATATCTTTTATAAAGTCAAATACGAATAAGCAGAACTCATAATTCCTTGGTCGTAGGTTCAAGCCCTACCATACTCACCAATAAAATAATATGCCTCTATACTATTTTCAGTTTGATCTGAGTGTGCGTCAGGCAAGCATTGAGAAGGCGTAGCGGTAACTCGGCCTCCCACATACGCCGGTTGAAACGGTAGCAGAACTCATTGAGATACTCTTGCAGATATTTGGACGATACACCGTGATAAGTGCCCAACAGAAATGCCTTGAGGTTGCCGATGGCAATATGCACCCAGGGCAGCCATTCGCCCGCCATATCAGGCGGCGACACCCGTGCGGCATGATGCTGGGTTTTGCCAATTTCCGCCAGGGAAGCCAGCGCATCGCTACGCACCAACTGACTGGGCGGGAGATGACATTGAACAAACTTTGCTACTGTTTCATGAGTAACAGCAGAGACCTGTTGCATGGCGATAAATCCGGCACACTTGCTTCGGTTCTCAATTGCCACCAGTATTGGGGTTTTACCTTCGGCACCACGACCTCGCTTTCCACTGCGGCGACCACCCACCAAGGCATCGTCAATCTCAATCAGATCGTGCAGCCGATAGATGCTATCCCTGTGTCCCATAGCAATGCGAATCTTGCGCAATATCCGGCAAGCCGTAACCCAGGAAACCTGGATTTGTTTAGAAAGACGTACGGCAGAAATGCCACCCTTGTCCGAGGCAGACAGGTAAATCGCCCAGAACCATTTAGTCAGCGACAGATTGGTGGAGTGAAACAGTGTTCCCGCCGTAAGCGAGGTTTGGTAATGACACTTGGAGCACTCGTAGGAGTGGCGTGTGCTGATGACATAACCATGATCATGCCCGCAGCGCGGGCAACGGAACCCTTCCGGCCAGCGTTGCTGCGTCAGCGCCTGCGCACAAGCTTCTTCCGTTCCATACCGTTTCTGCCAATCCAGCAAATTAGTTTCCAGTTCTCTCATGATTCAACTCCCTATATCGTTGATCTAAAAGCATTTGGCAGAAATTACTGAAAACAGTTCAGAGGCATATAAAATAAAGCATGGTGCTACACCAGTGCCACGCGATAAAAAGATATAGGCTAGAATTGCTTATCTTTTTTCAGAAATGATTCACATGTCCTGGTAATCGGGTACTACAGTAATGTAATGCGCTGATTCGTAATCAGTAGGTCAGAGGTTCGACTCCTCTCAACAGCACCATAAAATCAATTAGTTTCAGATGTGATACGTGTTGTCAAAGTCGGAGCTGAATATTTTCGAAAGAGGATACTCTGCGCCGCTGATTTTTTTGTTCATTCATGTCTCCTTATTCTTAATCATCTTCTTGAAATTTCAGCTCCGCTAGACAGATCCGTTACGACAACATCCAGGACCGGATATCTGGCTCCTGCCTCCAGTTTGAGGCGTTACCTGGATCTGGGTGCTAATCCGCTCCTTTAGGGCTGGTACGTGCGAAATAACACCGATTAGCTTACCGTCCTGCTGCAGACCCGCAAGGGTTTCCAGAGCGGTGTCGAGGGCTTCCTCGTCCAGCGTGCCGAAGCCTTCATCCAGAAATAGTGAATCCACACGGACATTCTTGCTGGCCATGTGGGACAACCCCAGTGCCAGCGATAGGCTGACGATAAAGCTCTCACCACCGGAAAGGTTCTTCGTGGACCGAATCTCACCCGCTTGGTAATTGTCAACCACGTTGAGTTCCAGCGGCTGTGCATCATCACGGACCAGCAAGTAGCGGTCGGTCATTTTCTGCAGTTGCCGGTTGGCATGGCCAATCATCATTTCGAAAGTCAGCCCTTGGGCAAAATTGCGGTATTTCTTTCCGTCTGCGGAGCCGATCAATTCGTGCAGATTTTCCCATCGATGGCACTCTTTTTTCTGGGCCTCAATAGCCGTTTGCTTTGCTTTTATCCGCTCTTTGGCTGCTGTATTTTCACTCAGCTTGTGCTTGAGACCGGCAATGATATTCCGCAGATCTTTCAGAGAATCTTCGTACTTTTTGAATTGCGGTTCCATCTCCTCAAGAGATTTGTTGGTAACCATTTTGGCAATTTCTGTGGCCAAACGTGTTTCTCTATCTTTTTGTCTGGCCTTGAGATCTGTTTGGTTGTCGTCCAGTTTCTTTGCTTTCGTAGACAGCTCATCCCTCTGCTCAGCGGTCAGTCTGGCCTCCAAAAACTGTACCTCATCTGAAAAGCCCGCAGGCGCAAGCGCTGTGGAAAATTCAATTTCCAACTTTCTCAGTTCTGGTTCTCTCTGGTCGATGCGCTTTTTCAAAGATTCAATATGGGTCTTTGCGGTGTTCCATCTTTGGTGCAGTTCATTGTGCCGATCTCTGGCTTTCTTTTCGGCATCTTCGGCATCAGAAACGGTCTTGTTCAAGCGGAGCTCCTCATTGTCGGGATTTTTATCACCGTACAATGCTTTCCGCTCGTCACTCCCGATGGTGTGATCCTTTTTCAAGGTCTCTAGGCGTTCCCGCTTTTCGGCCAGGGTGGTACTTTGGGTTTCAATGACCGCATCTAGACGCTTCATCTCACTGTCGAGATCTGCAATCTGTTTCTCGATTTCAGCTTTTTTCTTAACCTGGGCCTGCCATGCATTCAGCCGTGCTCTGAGTGACTCAAGCAGTGATGAAACTTGCATCTCGGGGATTTCCGTGATGCCAAGCAGCAGGAGTTTGGCAGAGACGGCCTGCCTGCGTGCGGTAAAATCAGCACGGAGTTTTTCCAGACCTTCCTTCACCTCGGCAAAGGATTTCTCGGCAGCCTTCTTGTCATTAGCCGCTGCTGTCTCCTGCTTTTCACCCTCCGTCAGATTCTTACGGGCCGTGACCTCAGCTTCTTCAAGTTTCTTGATAGCGGCTTCCTGATCCTCAGCCTTGCTGATCAGTTTGGTGAGTGCTTTAATCTTCTGTTCGGTTTCATCGGGAACGGGAACATTGCCTTCCGCGAATGGGTGCTCTGTCGCACCACAGAGTGGACAGGGTTTGCCATCTTCCAATTTGGCCCGGTGGTCTTCAAGCTCCGCTATTTTCGTCAGGAAGGCCATTTCACGAAGCAGAGTTTCTTTCTCGGTGCGGTATTCACGCAACAGCCGATCCCCCAGCAACTGGCTTAATGCATCTTTACCTTGCTGAAGCCTTATTGATGCGTCGTCCAGCTCCTGCTTCCGAGTGCGGCATTGCTTCTGGCAGTCATCAAGTGATTTTGTCACCCGTTCCAGAGTCGTCACGGCTTTTTCTTGATTGGCCTCTTCTTGAACGATTTCTTTTTGCTTGGAAAGCAGGCCATCCAATTGTTCTTCAACACCGGCCAGACCGCTGATCAGCCATTCATCCTGTGCATGCTCCTTGAGATAACTGTCAACAAGTTCCAGAGTTTTTTGGGCCTCGGAACGTTTTTCTTGCACTTTAAGAAGCTGTCTGGTAAAATATTAGACGCATTTTGCAAGTGTTATTTTCATCATGGCGATTCGAATCATGTTTTCGGCAGTAGCCGGCAAGATTTCGAAATCCTTGGATAAACGGCGAAAGTTACCAAGCCAGGAAAACGTGCGCTCGACCACCCACCGCTTCGGTAAAACAGCCCATTTACCTTCGATTTTCTCTGAAATGTGCAAAGCCAGGCCTAGCCCATTAACTACGAAATCAACTGCTGTACCTCGATAACCGGCATCCCCTGAGAATGCTTTGAGTGAAGGGTATTTATCGATGACACCTTCCAGCACTGTACAAGCGCTTTTGGTATCGCTCACATTGGCAGCATGAACTTTGACGTGGAGTAAATTACCGAGAATGTCTACCACGATATGCCGCTTGTGACCTTTAACTTTTTTGCCACCATCAATTCCTCGTTCTTCGCTGGCGTACTGAGTTTTCACGCTTTGTGCATCAATGATGCCATAACTGGGTACGGCACAGCGTCCAGCTTTTTGACGAGAAAAGAGCGTCAACTTATCCAGGCATTCCTCCCAGACACCACGCTTGTTCCACCGGCTAAAATGATCGTAAACAGTCTGCCAGGGAGGAAAATCGTTCGGCATCAGCCGCCACTGGATACCGCCTTTGACAACATACAGAATGGCATTCACAATGGTTCTTTTGCTATGTTTGTGACTATTGCCACGTTTGCTGACAGGATCAAACTCTTTTTTATCAAGTTCCATTCCTCATTATTTATATCCGTTTTGTATGACATCTCTTAGCTTGTTATCAAAATCCTTGATTCTAATGGAAATCGTTTTGCCAGACAGCTTCTAAAGAGTAGTGGGTGACGTAGTCAACAAATTCCAGGAACACCAATTAAGCAATTTTTCTCATTTTACTGCCTCTGCTTCATATTGATTTGAGCTTTTGTATCGCAATATCGGGGTCAGGTCGCGAATCAAGAAAAATAAGAGTAACGATTGAGGTTATTGTTTGCAAGAATCCCAATCACCGCTTTTATTTTTCTTTATTCTCGACCTGATGTTTCGTTCAGTCTCGCACTGGCGCCTTCTTTGATCATCACACCACCGAAAAACTCAACCGACCATGCTGCCTTTCTTCATAGCTCATCAACACACCTCGCGCGCCTCAGGTTTCTAATTTTCTAGGCTATCCATCTGTTTTAGAAGAGGATTTAAAAAGAGAACGATCGGTATACTTTTTGCGATAAGTGTGCTAGAATGACAATCAGTAAAATATTTTTATCAGGCAGATAAGGGGAATTCATTTCCACCACCTGCGCTCATCATGGAGACTTAGTTATGATTAATTCAACCACCGACATTATCGTGAATGGACTCGACCTGAAACGGATATGGGCAGCGCGCGATTCGATCAAAGCAGATGACAAAGGCGATATCGCTAACCCTGGCTACCGGGCGACAGTTGAGTGGGACAGCGGCTTTCATAGCACCACGCACACCACCGATGGCCAAGTGGTGCTTTCCGATGAACCCAAACGCTATGGCGGGGAAGAAATGGGCGCCACACCGGAAGATTTACTGCTGGCAGCTGTGGGTGCTTGCCTGGTCAATACTTATATCGCCGCTTTATCAGCCGCCCGCATCCATGTGGAATCCCTGCGCATGAACGTTTCGGGCCGAGTCAATTTCCGGACAGCCTTTGGTCTGGAGGCAGGCACGCCTGGTTACGAAAATATCAAAATCGTTGTCGATATCCAGACCGATGCCCCGGAAGAAAAGGTCATCGCGCTAATGGAAAAAGTATTTCCAACCGCGCCCATCCCGGACACGATCATGCGACCGGTGCCGATCGATGTCGAGATTGTTCACCACGCTGAAGCAACCGCAACGCATGCTTCCTGAGTACTTCATCCGCGCATCGGGATTTATGGCAGCCAGTCGCGTGCATTTTTGAGCATGAATAACTGCATACCAAAC
>JAQTYN010000037.1 GCA_028688275.1 Gallionella sp.
GGCTGGTTTGCAATGAAAATATGTTATAAAAACAAGAAGCCGAAAATGAAAATAACGATCTGGTTTGAAAAAAATCCACCCAACGCTGAAACAGGTCTTCAGAATCGGGTTTTTCTACAGCGTCGTTTGTTGGTAACGCAATTACACGTTAGCGGCAAGTCGGCAGGATCGTTGTATTTTGTTTCGACTTTTGGCAGTGCCGTCGGGACAATTTGCACGTCGTTTTATTTGGTATTGTGGTTTGAAATCAATCAAATTTTTATCGGAATGATTGGCATTTCGGTGGTCTTGGGTTTGCTGGCAATCGCATTGGGAGGGTTAGAAGATGTGGAATAAATTATGGGTAGTGCTTGCGGTTTGGATATTGGGCAGCCATGCGGCGGTCGCGGGTGAACTTTATACCGCTAAATCGTTGTATCGCAATATCGTGGTTTACGAAGAGGATCAATTGCGTTGTATCAAGTTTGGACGTTATGTGCTGGCGCGACAAAGCTGTATTCGTTTGTCCAATCGAGATGAGCTGGTTTTCGATTACACCAAAATGATGATGAGCGCGCTGTACTTCAACCCATCACCCAAACGGATTTTGATTATCGGCTTGGGCGGCGGCACGTTGCCTTCGACGATGCAAAAGCTGTTTCCAAGCAGCCAAGTGGATGCCGTCGAAATTGATCCTGTTGTGATTGACGTGGCAAAACGGTTCTTTTATTTCACGCCGACCAAACAAATGCGCGTGTTTGAAGCAGACGGGCGGGTGTTTGTAAAACGTGCTTTGAAGCAAAAGGAAAAATATGACTTGGTGATGCTGGATGCGTTCGATCACGAATACATCCCTGAACACATGCTGACCAAGGAGTTTTTGCAAGAGGTGCGCGGTTTGTTGACCGAAAAGGGCGTACTGGCGGCGAATACTTTTTCTTCAAGTCGTTTGTATAACTATGAATCGGCGACTTATTACAGCGTGTTTGGCGATTTTTACGCCATTCAAAAAGGGAATCGGGTGATTGTGCTGCGCATGGGCGGATTACCAAGTACAGCGGAATTAAAGCAAAATGCTGAGTTGCTGGAAAGCCGTTTACGTCCGCTGGGCGTTGGAAAAAATGACCTTCTGCCTAAATTGACCATCAGTAAAGACTGGCCTGCTGATACCAAAGTGCTGACAGATCAGTATTCGCCGTCTAATCTTTTGAACGTGAAGTAAATTAAAAGGTGGATTCACCGCAAGGCAATCTACCGTTAAACTGAACAGTTTTAGGTGTCCGCGTAGAACGGAAAATTACTTTTGCATCCATTCGTCGTCACTCAGGTGCGATGCAGCATGTCATCTGCGCGACGGCACTTTAAATTTAAGGAGTTGAAAATGAACTACAAATTATGGTTCGTCTTGGTTCTGCAAGTGATGTTGGCGGGGTGTGCAACGGTAAACACAGGTACACATGGTCGAGTTGGAGAGTACGTCGATTTTAAAAAACCCAAAGCGCAAAAAGTGGTGCTGGTCGTACTTGAAAATACGAATACAAAAGACGCACTCAATCAACCTTTTCTCGGAAAACTCGCCAAAACAGGTGCGTATTTCTCGAATTACTACGCCGTCGCCCACCCTTCTCAGCCCAACTATTTTGCGTTGCTTACTGGTAGGTTTGACGATATTAAGAACGGTGACAAACCTGTTACCCCTCCGCTTACACGACCACATTTAGGGACGCTATTAACCGAAAAATCATTATCATGGAAAGTATTTGCGGAAGGATACAAGCCCAAAGGTCATAGCTGCGAGGCAGACGATAATGGGGCTTTTGTCCTCAAACATGTGCCGTTTCTGAGTTTTTACGATGTACAACGCGAAGTGCCTTGCACTCATGTGGCAGATTTTGACCGTTTCTTGTTTACGAAAGATCATTTTCAAGACCTGCCAAACTTCTCGCTGGTAATCCCCAATCTTAACCACGATGCACACGACCAGCCGCTTTGGGATGCCGATGACTGGTTGAAAGAAAATTTTGCTGAGCTCTTAGAAATTTCTAAGTTCAAAAGTGACGTTATTTTCATCGTCACTTTTGATGAAAACGGCACAAAACCGTGGAATTACAAGTCAGATAAAGACAATCGGGTTTACACCGTGATATTGGGAGATGACATCAAACCTGAAACATACCCTGCGGTTTATAACCACTATGACTTGCTCCGTACTATTGAGGAAATCTTTGGTTTGAAACCTATGGCTGAAGGAGACGGTGCGGCTCGTGCCATTGGCGGTATTTGGAAATAAAACGTAGCCCGTGTGCAGTGAAACGCAACACGGGGATCAACCAAAATCCCCGCATTCCGCTGCGCTGCATGACGGGCTACGCGCAGCCACGCTACACAATCATGCTAAAATGCCGCCTCGATTTACCCTAGGGGCGCGCCATGTTGAAAGATAAATATCTCAATCCTTTCACGGACTTTGGCTTTAAAAAGCTGTTCGGTGAAGAGCCGCATAAGGAAGTGTTGATTAGCTTTTTGAACGCTTTGCTGCCCGAAAAACACCAAATTCAAGATTTGCAATACACCCGCACCGAACGTTTAGGCTTGACCTTGCTGGATCGCCGAGCGATTTTTGATTTGAGTTGCGTCAGCCCCACGGGTGAGCGGTTTGTGGTGGAATTGCAAAAAGCCAAGCATAATTTCTTCAAAGACCGCACCGTGTTTTACGCCACGTTTCCCATTCAGGAGCAGGCGCAGCGCGGAGATTGGGATTACAAACTGTCGGCGGTTTACACCGTCGGAATCTTGGATTTTTTGTTTGAAGAAGACCGCGACAACGACGAAGTCGTGCATTTTATTCAGCTCAAAAATCAAAACGGTGAAGTGTTTTACGACAAGCTCACTTTTATCTATTTAACTTTGCCACGCTTTCACAAAACTTTAGATGAATTGGAAACCGCGCAAGATAAATGGCTGTATCTTTTCAAGCACTTGCAAGATTTGCAAGAAATTCCCGCTATCTTCAACGAAGGCGTATTTCCGCAATTATTTGAAACTGCCGAACTCGCTTGCTTCAACTCTGTGGAACGCGATGCCTATCAAGAAAGCTTGAAAAACTACCGTGACTGGAAAGGGGTAATGGAAACCGCCATTGTGGAAGCCGAGGAAAAAGGACTCCAACGAGGTCTTGAGCGAGGACTTGAGGAAGGTCGCGAGGAAGGACTTGAGCAAGGCCGAGAAGAGGGGCGAGAAGAAGGTCGCGAAGAAGGCCGTGAAGAAGGTGCAAGAAACAAAACGGTAGAGCTTGCTCGCAACTTGTTGGATGTGTTGGACAATGCCACGATAGCCCTTAAAACAGGACTATCCGAACAGGAAATTCAACAATTGCGAGTAGGATTGTGAAATCAGGCGAATGCTGAATCCGCAATCCTGCATTGATAGCCCCCCTTGCTTCAGCTATAATGCGCGTTAATTTACGGCGGGATGAACCACGGTTCGTCCCGTTTCTTTATGTCAACTTTGGGAGTATGTCGTGTCGCAAACTAACTCTGCCATTCTTGTGCTTGCCGATGGGACAGTGTTTCGCGGCGTGGCGATTGGGGCTACGGGTAGCAGCGTGGGCGAGGTGGTGTTTAACACTTCGATGACGGGCTATCAGGAAATCCTGACGGATCCTTCTTACTGCAAGCAAATCGTTACGCTAACTTATCCGCATATCGGCAATGTCGGCGCGAATCCAGAAGATGTGGAATCGCGTCAGGTCTTTGCCAGCGGGCTGGTGATTCGGGACTTGTCGATGGTGGCAAGTAACTGGCGTTGCACGCAATCGCTGTCTGATTATTTAAAAGCCAATAATGTCGTTGCCATTGCGGGGATTGATACCCGCAAATTAACGCGCATCTTGCGCGAAAAAGGTGCGCAAAACGGCTGTATCGCCACGGGGTCGGATGAAGTGGCGGCGTTGGCAGCGGCGCGAGGCTTCGCGGGATTGGCGGGCATGGATTTGGCGAAAGTCGTGTCTTGCACCGAGTCTTATCCTTGGACGCAAGGCGAATGGACGCTGGACAAAGGCTATGTGGAACAAGCTGCCGCGCCGTATCGCGTGGTCGCGTATGACTTTGGCGTGAAACATAACATTCTGCGAATGTTGGCGGAACGTGGCTGCCAAATCACCGTCGTGCCAGCACAAACGCCCGCCGCTGAGGTATTGGCGATGAATCCTGACGGCGTGTTTTTGTCGAATGGTCCTGGCGACCCTGAACCTTGCGATTACGCGATTGCCGCGACGCAAGCGTTTTTGGCAGCGGGCGTGCCGTTGTTCGGGATTTGCTTGGGACATCAGATTTTGGGGTTAGCCTGTGGTGCTAAAACCGTGAAAATGAAGTTTGGTCATCGCGGTGCGAACCATCCCGTGCAAGATTTGGACAGCAAGCAAGTGATGATTACCAGCCAAAACCACGGTTTTGCGGTGGATGCCAATACCTTGCCTGCCAATGCACGCGCCACGCATATTTCCTTGTTTGATGGCACCTTGCAAGGATTTGAATTGACGGATAAGCCCGCATTCTGTTTCCAAGGCCATCCTGAAGCCAGCCCAGGGCCGCATGATGTGGCGTACCTATTTGATAAATTTGTAGCAATGATGGAGAAGCGTCGTTAGTCGTTAGTTGTAGTCGTTAGTCGTTAGTGGTTGGTTGTTAGCTGGTAGTCGTTAGTTGTTGGTTGTTGGTTGTTGGTTGTTGGTTTCTCGTTAGCTCACTCCGTGTGCTACCAAACTAGAAATTAGCGACTAGCAACTAGCAACTAGAAACTAGCGGCTAACGACTAGCAACTAGCGACTAGCAACTAGCGACTAGCGACTAGCAGCTACCAACCACGAAAAAAATGCCAAAACGTACTGACCTAAAATCTATTCTCATTATCGGCGCGGGTCCCATTGTGATTGGGCAGGCGTGTGAGTTTGACTATTCTGGCGCGCAAGCCTGTAAAGCCCTGCGCGAGGAAGGCTACCGCGTCATTCTGGTGAATTCCAATCCCGCCACGATTATGACCGACCCGAACATGGCGGATGCCACGTACATCGAGCCGATCACTTGGCAGATGGTGGAAAAAATCATTGAAAAAGAGCGACCTGACGCGATTTTGCCGACCATGGGCGGGCAAACGGCGTTGAATTGCGCGCTGGATTTGGCGCATCACGGTGTGTTGGAAAAATACAAGGTCGAGATGATCGGTGCGTCGCGGGAAGCGATTGACATGGCGGAAGACCGTGAAAAGTTCAAGCAAGCGATGACGCGCATTGGCTTGGCTTCAGCACGTTCCGCGATTGCGCACAGCATGGAAGAAGCCTTCCAAGTGCAGCAAGTCATGGGCTATCCCACGGTGATACGTCCGTCGTTCACCATGGGCGGCAGCGGCGGCGGGATTGCGTACAACCGCGAAGAATTCGTGGAAATCTGTGAACGTGGCTTGGAAGCGTCGCCGACCAAAGAGCTGTTGATTGAAGAATCGCTGTTGGGTTGGAAAGAGTACGAAATGGAAGTGGTGCGTGACCGCGCCGACAATTGCATCATTATTTGCTCCATTGAAAACTTAGACCCGATGGGCGTGCATACGGGCGATTCGATTACTGTCGCACCCGCGCAGACCTTGACCGACAAGGAATATCAAATTTTGCGCAACGCGTCCTTGGCGGTGTTGCGTGAAATTGGCGTGGATACAGGCGGCTCGAACGTGCAGTTTTCCATTAACCCCGATGACGGGCGCATGGTGGTGATTGAAATGAATCCGCGTGTGTCGCGCTCGTCGGCTTTGGCATCTAAAGCCACAGGTTTCCCGATTGCAAAAGTCGCGGCGAAACTGGCGGTGGGCTATACGCTGGACGAATTGAAAAACGACATCACAGGCGGGGCAACGCCTGCGTCGTTTGAGCCGTCGATTGATTATGTCGTCACGAAAATCCCGCGTTTCGCGTTTGAAAAATTCCCGCAAGCCAATGACCGCTTGACCACGCAAATGAAATCCGTGGGCGAAGTCATGGCGATTGGGCGCACGTTCCAAGAGTCGTTCCAAAAAGCTTTGCGCGGACTGGAAGTTGGCGTAAATGGCTTGGACGAGAAATTTTATGGACGTGATGCGATTTGTGCTGAATTGGGCAATCCTGGTCCAGATCGTATTTGGGCGGTATCCGACGCATTCCGCTCAGGGATGAGTGTAAAAGAGGTGTTCAATGTCAGCAAAATTGACCCTTGGTTCTTGGTGCAAATTGAAGATTTGATCCGTCAGGAAAAATCATTGCAAGGGCGTACTTTAGGGAGCTGTGGCGCGGATGAATTGCGCAATTTAAAACGCAGTGGTTTTGGCGATGCGCGTTTGGCTTCGTTGTTAAATACCGATGAAGCGGCTTTGCGCGCTTACCGTCATGCATTAGGCGTGCGTCCCGTGTTCAAACGCGTGGATACCTGCGCGGCGGAATTTTCCACCAACACAGCGTATATGTATTCGACCTACGAGGAAGAATGCGAATCCAATCCTACTAACAACAAAAAAATCATGGTGTTGGGTGGCGGGCCGAATCGTATTGGTCAAGGGATTGAGTTCGATTATTGCTGTGTCCATGCGGCGTTGGCGATGCGCGAAGATGGCTATGAAACCATCATGGTCAACTGCAATCCTGAAACGGTTTCCACTGATTACGACACCTCAGACCGTTTGTATTTTGAGCCGCTGACGTTGGAAGACGTACTCGAAGTCATCGCGGTTGAAAAGCCGATTGGCGTGATTGTGCAATATGGCGGTCAAACGCCTTTGAAACTGGCGCATGGTTTGGAAAAAAATGGCGTGCGGATTATCGGTACGACACCTGACATGATTGATTGCGCGGAGGATAGAGCGCGCTTCCAAACCATGTTGCAATCGCTGAATTTGAAACAACCCCCAAATCGTACGGCTCGTACTGTTAAGGGTGCTTTGGATGGCGCAGCAGAAATTGGCTATCCACTGGTGATGAGACCTTCCAACGTATTGGGTGGTCGGGCGATGGAAATTATTCACGCACAAGTCGATTTGGAACGCTATATGCGTGATGCAGAAGAGCAGTCCAAAATCTACCCTGAACGTATGCCTATTTTGTTGGATCGCTTCTTGAACGATGCGATTGAAGTGGATGTGGATGCGGTATCTGATGGCGAACAAGTCATTATCGGCGGTATCATGGAGCATATCGAACAAGCGGGCGTGCATTCGGGTGATTCCGCGTGCTCCTTGCCACCGTTCAGTCTGCCTAAAGTCATGCAAGACGAGTTGCGTCGTCAGACGATTGCCATGGCTAAGGCATTGAATGTGGTGGGACTGATGAATGTGCAGTTTGCGATCCAAGGCGAGACGGTTTACGTGTTGGAAGTGAATCCACGTGCTTCGCGTACGGTACCATTCGTGTCCAAAGCGACAGGTATGGCGTTGGCTAAGATTGCCGCGCGCTGTATGGCAGGGCAAAGTTTGGCGCAACAAGGCATCACCAAAGAAGTGATTCCATCGTTCTATTCGGTTAAAGAAGCAGTTTTCCCGTTCATTAAATTCCCTGGCGTAGATGTAATTTTGGGGCCTGAAATGAAATCCACAGGCGAAGTGATGGGCGTGGGCGACACTTTCGCCGAAGCTTTCGTGAAATCACAATTGGCTGCCAGCGTTAAATTGCCAACTAGCGGTAACGTCTTTGTCAGTGTGCGAGATGAAGATAAGGCAGGCGCGGTCGAAGTCGCACGTGATTTGGTCGGTTTAGGCTTTACGGTACTGGCAACACGTGGCACGGCTTTGGTGATCCAAGCTGCGGGTGTCGCCGTGACATTGGTAAATAAAGTCGGTGAAGGTCGCCCACACATTGTGGATACCATCAAAAATGGCGATGTTAGTTTGATTATCAATACCGTGGATAGCAAACCCTCTGCGATGCGCGATTCCTACTCCATACGTCATGCGGCACTACAAGGGCGCATCACCTACTATACAACCTTAGCGGGTGCGAAAGCAGCTTGCGTGGGGATGCAGCACTTAACCGAATTGCGGGTGTATGACCTGCAAAGCCAACACGCCCGCTTGCTGGCCGAAAATCCAGCAGCGGTTTGAAAATGAACACCCTGAACAAGAAAGTTTTAACATGAGTACAATTCCTTTAACCGTGGTCGGCGCAGAAAAAATGCGTCAAGAGCTGCATAATTTAAAAACCGTGCAACGTCCATCGGTCATTAACGCCATTTCTGAAGCACGTGCGCAAGGGGATTTGTCTGAAAATGCTGAATATGAAGCCGCCAAAGAACGTCAAGCGTTTGTTGAAGGTCGAATTCAGGAGTTGGAAAGTAAGTTAGGAAGCGCGCAGATTATTGATCCACGCACAATTGCCGCTGATGGGCGTTGTGTGTTTGCTTCAACCGTGGTGCTGGAAGATGTAAACACAGGCGATGTGATGACTTACCAAATTGTCGGTGAAGATGAAGCGGATATTCGCCATCGCAAAGTCTCCATCAGTTCACCGATTGCACGTGCCTTGATTGGCAAATATAGTGGAGACATTGCAGAGGTGCAAGCACCTGGTGGAATCCGCGAATACGAAATTGTAGAGGTGCAGTACATTTAAGGCTGTGAAGAGAGAAGGGGGAAGGGTGCGGGCGGACTCCCTTCCCTCGTCCCCCTTATCCCTTCCCTAGACTTTACTCGCCAACTGTTTTTTAGTCAGCCGATTGCCCTTATGGCGGGGCATTTTCTTGATGGGGATTAAATCTGCATCAGGATTCGGTTTGTAAACGATCAAGATTTTGCCGATGATTTGTATCGGTGCGGCATGTAACGCAGTACAGATGGTCTCCATGAAGGTGGCGCGCAGTTCTCGGTCATCCCCCATGACACGGATCTTAATCAGCTCGTGGCGTTTTAAAGTCTGGTCAATTTCCGCTAAGACGGATTCGGTCAAACCCGCGTTGCCGATGATGACAGTAGGGTTCAATGCGTGGGCACGCCCCTTTAAAGCAAGGCGTTCAGGTACGGTTAAGGCTAACATATCAACTTTCAAAAATTAAGGCATGGATTCTAAACGATGAAGCCTTCTAAAACCAGCAAACAATGGATGCGTGAGCATATCAATGACCCTTTTGTGCAATTAGCGCAGAAGGACGGGTATCGTTCACGTGCTGCGTATAAACTTCTGGAAATCAACGAGAAAGATCAATTGCTCAAACCTGGCATGATCGTGGTCGATTTGGGTGCGACCCCAGGGGGCTGGTCACAAGTTGCGGCACGTATTGTGGGACGTAGTGGCAAAGTGATTGCGCTGGATTTATTGCCCCTTGATCCCTTGTCGGGCGTGGAATTTATCCAAGGAGATTTTCGGGAGGATGACGTGCTCGCGCAACTGGAAAATTTGCTACAAGGTCAAAAAGTAGGGCTTGTAATTTCCGATATGGCACCCAATATGAGTGGGGTTGCTTCAGCGGATCAAGCGAGAGCAATGTACTTAGCGGAATTGGCAATGGATTTTGCCGTGCAACAACTAGAACCTAAAGGTAGTTTTTTGGTGAAAGTGTTCCAAGGTGAGGGGTTTGAGCCCTATCTCAAGCTTATGCGTAGTCGCTTTGTCAAAGTGGCGACGCGTAAACCTAAAGCTTCACGCGATCGTAGTTGTGAACTGTATTTATTAGGGACTGGAATACTTGAGTAATCGAGCAATCCATAGTCTAATGCCCAACCTCGGTTTGATTGGCCATGGTTGTTTAAGGAGTCATTGTGAATAATTTTAAAACGGTTGCAATTTGGTTGGTTGTCGCTTTGGTGCTGATGACAGTATTTCAGAGCTTGACCAATCATCAACAACAAGCTGCGCAAGGCCAGCTTGACTACTCTGACTTTCTCAATGAAGTCAAACAGGGGCATATTGCCAAGGTGGTGATCGAAGGTCGTACCCTAAGAGCGACCACCGTCGACAATAAACGCTTGGTGTCGTATGCCCCTGGCAACGATTTGTGGTTGGTGTCGGATTTGCTCAAATACAACGTCAAAATTGAAGCCCCCCGCGTGGAGGAAGAGTCTTTCTTGATGAGCATCTTTGTCTCGTGGTTCCCGATGATCCTCTTGATTGGCGTATGGATTTTCTTTATGCGTCAAATGCAGGGTGGCGGTAAAGGCGGCGCGTTTTCCTTTGGTAAATCAAGAGCGAAAATGCTGGATGAGAGCAAGGAGCGTATCACTTTTGCGGATGTCGCTGGTTGTGATGAGGCCAAGGAAGAGGTCTCCGAACTGGTGGACTTTTTGCGCGATCCTTCCAAGTTTCAAAACTTGGGTGGACGTATTCCACGTGGTGTATTGATGGTGGGCAGTCCTGGAACAGGTAAAACGCTGTTGGCAAAAGCCATTGCGGGCGAAGCAAAAGTGCCGTTCTTCTCAATTTCAGGTTCGGATTTTGTGGAAATGTTCGTGGGTGTGGGCGCGGCGCGTGTGCGCGATATGTTTGAACAGGCCAAAAAACAGTCCCCGTGCATTATCTTTATCGATGAAATTGACGCAGTGGGGCGTCATCGTGGTGCGGGTATGGGCGGTGGCAACGATGAGCGAGAACAAACTCTTAACCAATTGTTGGTGGAAATGGATGGTTTTGAAGGTTCGACGGGTGTCATCGTGATCGCCGCGACCAACCGCCCTGATGTATTGGATGCCGCCTTGTTGCGCCCTGGTCGTTTTGACCGTCAGGTGGTGGTGGGCTTGCCTGACATTCGCGGCCGAGAACAAATTCTGTTGGTTCACATGCGTAAAATCCCCATGGGTTCGGATGTGCGCGCAGATATTTTGGCACGCGGTACCCCAGGATTTTCAGGTGCTGATTTGGCAAACTTGGTCAATGAAGCGGCTTTGTTCGCCGCCCGTAGCAACAAACGCTATGTGGAAATGGACGACTTTGAGCGCGCCAAAGACAAAATCATGATGGGCACAGAACGTCGCTCCATGGTGATGCCTGAGGAAGAACGCCGCAATACGGCGTATCACGAATCAGGTCATGCGGTGGTGGCGAAACTGTTGCCGAAAACCGATCCTGTCCACAAAGTAACGATTATTCCACGTGGCCGTGCGCTGGGTCTGACTATGCAGCTGCCGTCAGAAGATCGCTACAGTATGGATAAGAATCGCATTTTGGATACATTAGCCGTGTTGTTTGGTGGTCGGATTGCCGAAGAGATTTTTATGAATCAAATGACTACAGGCGCATCCAACGACTTTGAACGTGCCACTGCCATGGCGCGCCGTATGGTGACGCAATGGGGTATGTCCGAGGCTTTGGGCACGATGGTGTATAGCGAAGATGAGAGCGATAGCAGCCGTCCGAACTTTACCCGCAGCATTTCCGAAGCCACGATGCAGCAGGTGGATGCTGAAGTGCGCCGCATCATTGACCAACAGTACAATTTGGCTCGGCATTTGATCGAAACCAATCGTGACAAGATTGAAGCCATGACCAAGGCTTTGCTGGAGTGGGAAACCATTGATTCTGATCAAATCAATGACATCATGGAGGGCAATCCACCCCGCCCCCCTCGCCCTAGTAGCCAGCCGCCTGTGAAACAAGCTAATCCAACGCCCCCGCAGGATCCTACTGCGCCTGTGGTGACCAATAAAACGGCACATCACACCCAGTAGATCAGCGAGCAAAAGCTATCTTACTGTCGTAAAAAAGGTGAAGCTTTCGGGCTTCACCTTTTTTATTTATTTAATCTATTTTTTATTCACGTATCTTATGACGCATTTTCTCTTCACCGCCTCACGCCCCCTTGTCATGGGTATCGTTAATGTCACACCTGATTCATTTTCTGATGGTGGGCTGCACTTTTCCAAGGACGCTGCAATTGCGCACGCGCTGCAATTATTAGATGAGGGTGCAGATATATTGGATATAGGCGGTGAATCTACCCGCCCAAACGCTGAACCTGTGAGCGAACAACAAGAACTCGACCGCGTCATGCCCATCATTGAGGGGCTGCGCGGCGCGCCTGTGCCGTTGTCGATTGATACGTGGAAAACAGGCGTGATGCGCGCTGCAATTGCGGCGGGCGCGAGCATCGTCAATGATGTTAATGCCTTGCAAGATGAAGGCGCGCTGGAAGTCGTTGCCAATAGCACCGCCCGCGTGTGTTTGATGCACAAACAAGGCACGCCGCAAACCATGCAGCAGCAACCACGCTACGACAATGTGTTAGACGAAGTGCGTGATTTTTTACGCCAGCGCATCCATGCTGCCGAAGCCGCAGGGATTCCCCGCAGTCGCATCCTGATTGATCCTGGCTTCGGCTTTGGTAAAACCTTAGACCACAATCTCACCCTACTGCGCCACCTAAGCCACTTCGCCCAACTTGGCGTGCCATTACTCGCAGGACTCTCCCGTAAATCCATGCTCGGTGCCATCACAGGACAAGACGAGCATCACCGCCTTGCTGCGAGCCTCGCAGCCGCATTGATCGCCGCGCAACAGGGTGCCGCCATCATTCGCGTGCATGATGTGCGTGCCACGGTGGATGTGTTGAAAGTTTTGGAGGCGGTAAATGGCGAAAAAACGGGCGAATAAACTCGTCCGTATCGCATGAAATGGGGGTGAATAGCTAAGGAGATGTGGATTTAATTCTTTGATTTTATTAGCCCTTCCATTCATGGTTCGACAAACTCACCAAGAACGGAAGAGTTAATCAGTGCCTCCCTAATTTACTGCCCGTTTGGAAAAGTCTTTGGGTCTAAATCCCAGCGCGCCCAGTACCGAGAAATACACCACGATCCCGCTGGTGACCAATAGGGTTAAGCGCAAAATCCGCGTCCAGCCTGAGCCATCTAACCAACTTTGTTCTGTCCCCATGATGAACCACAATGTGGCTGCCATGGCGAATACCGCCAGTCCCACTTTCGTAAAGAACTTCAACCAGCCCGCTTCGGGTTGGAAAATACCTTGTTTGCGTAAAAAATAAAACAAAATCGCCGAATTCAAACATGCGCCCAATCCTATGGATAAAGCCAGCCCTGCATGTGCCAACTGACCGATAAGCAGCGCGTTCATGGCTTGGGTGGCGATCAAGGTGACAATGCCAATTTTTACAGGTGTTTTGATGTTTTGGCGTGCGTAAAAACCAGGCGCGAGGATTTTGACCAAAATCAAACCAAGCAAGCCGACGCTATAGCCAATCAAAGCATGGCTGGACATCCGCACATCGTACTCGGAAAACGCGCCGTGCTGGAAAAAAGTCGAGAGCAGCGGCACAGAAATCATGCCCAATGCCACAGCGGACGGCAACGCCAGCATGATGGTTAAACGCAAGCCCCAGTCCAACAATTTCGAGTATTCCGCCGTGTCGCCGCTAGCATGACATTTCGACAGCGACGGCAACAAAATCGTGCTAATCGCCACACCCAAAATCCCCGTGGGAAACTCCATCAAACGGTCGGCGTAATACATCCACGACACGCTGCCCGCCTTCAAAAAAGATGCGAAAATGGTGTTAATAATCAAACTGATTTGCGCAATCGACACCCCAAATACCGCAGGACCCATTTGCTTAATCACGCGCCACATACCTTCGTCGTGCCAGTTAAAGCGCAACGTCGGCAACATACCGATTTTTTTCAAAAAGGGAATTTGAAACGCCAGTTGCACGATGCCCGCCACAAACACCGCCCACGCCAACGCCAACACAGGCGGATGGCAATAGGGGGCAAGCCACAACGCCCCGCCGATAAAGCAGATGTTTAACAAAATCGGCGCGAACGCAGGCACCCAAAATTTGTTGTAAGTGTTCAAAATCCCCGCCGCTACCGCTACCAGCGAGATGAAAAAGATATACGGCGAGGTGATGCGCAACATCTGCACCGTTAAATCAAACTTGGGTCTATCGTCTAGAAACCCTGGCGCGCTGATATAGACCAAAATCGGCGCGGCAATAATGCCGATAACCGTAACAGCGAACAAAATCAACGCCAACATGGTGGTCACATGATCGACCAGAAACTTGGTTTCATCGTGGCCACGACGGTTTTTATATTCGCCAAAAATCGGCACAAACGCCTGCGAAAACGCCCCCTCCGCAAACAACCGCCGCAACAAGTTCGGTAATTTAAAAGCAACAAAAAACGCATCCGTCGCCATCCCCGCCCCAAAAATCCGTGCAATCAACACATCGCGGGCAAAGGCTAGAATTCGGGAAACAAGGGTCAGCCCACTAATTGTGGCGAGGGATTTGAGAAGGTTCATAAGGTTTTTGTTGTTGGTGCGACAGCGTCGCCCCAGTTTTTGTACAAATGTTTCATCTGTCAGGCAACAGGAATACGTGATGAGCGAAGTTGAGACTAAAAAGCGGAATTTACATCGAGTAAACGAGTATTTTGATCCACATTTTTAACCCCCACTTCGCTGAGCGTAATCGTATTGCAGCAATCCACTTGCGCTATTTAGCCAATGCGTTACGCTGTTTTTGTGCTAACTCAGCAATGCCTTGTTGAGCTAAGTCCAGCAAAGCATTCATTTCTGTACGACTAAAGGCCGCACCTTCGGCGGTACCTTGAACTTCTACAAAACCACCACTACCCAACATCACGACGTTCATGTCGGTGTCGCAAGCGGCATCTTCCAGATAATCCAAATCCAACACAGGTGTGCCTTGATAGACACCAACAGAAACCGCTGCCACCGTATCAATCAACGGCGATTCGGTAATCATGCCTTTTGCCAGCATAGCGTTGACCGCATCTTGCAATGCCACAAATGCGCCTGTGATGCTGGCGGTGCGTGTGCCGCCGTCCGCTTGAATGACATCACAATCGATTTGGATGGTGTGTTCGCCCAATTTTGCCAAATCCACCACCGCGCGCAAACTGCGCCCAATCAGACGTTGGATTTCTTGAGTACGACCCGATTGTTTGCCTTTAGCCGCTTCACGGCTCATGCGACTGCCTGTCGAACGGGGCAACATGCCGTATTCGGCGGTGACCCAACCTTCACCCGTGCCCTTTTTATGCGGCGGGACGCGCGCTTCGACGCTGGCGGTGCAAATGACTTTGGTATCACCACATTCAATGAGCACCGAGCCTTCGGCATGTTTGGTGTAATGACGGGTCAGACGAATTTCACGGAGTTGATTAGGGGTTCTTAAGCTAGGGCGCATGGTATAAAAGATAAGTAAAGCAGATAAGGGGCTAGAGGACTTCCAGAATGTGGCTAATGGGGTTGCGATCAAAAGGCTCGGTTTCTTTGTTTTCCCAGCGCATCAGCAACCCCGTGGTATTGTCGGCGTGTCCTGTTTCGCGCGCTAAAGCGGTACTCATTAAGGTATTTAACACAAGTTCAATTTGCGGAGACTGCACTGCTGCGACTAACTCTTCATCTGAGAAGGGAGACCATAGTCCGTCGCTCGCCAGCAAGATGACATCATCAGGAAGCATGGGTATTGTGGTTCCCATTTCCATGTAGAACACATCCTCCTGCCCCCCTAAGCAATTGGTTATTTGATTGCGTTGCGGATGATGTTGGGCCTCTTTTGCGCTGATAATGCCCCACTCTACCCAGTGCGAAACTAAGGAGTGGTCTTGGGTTTTAATTAGCACCTTGTCACCGCGCAGTACATACAAGCGTGAGTCACCTGCATGGCCGAAATACAACTTATCATCCTTAACGATGGCTGCTACGCAAGTTGTGCCAGGCGAGTCGCCTTTGGCTTTATCATATTTGAATTCTAAAATCCGACGGTGCGCCGCGCGCATGGTATTGTTTAGAAAAACTTGAGGATTATCTAATGACGCTTCAGTTTGCCCTGAAAATGCATGGATAAATGTTTCAATTGCCATATTTGCAGCAACTTCGCCATGCACATGCCCACCCATACCGTCAGCCAACACCAGCAACAACATTTCATTGTTGTAAGCGTAAGCAACCCGATCTTGATTAAATTTTCGATTGCCTATATGACTGGCTTGATGGATAGAGAAATTCATGCGTTGACGTTCATAAACAACATCTGTAAAAACGGCTAGGAGCGCATCGTAATATAATGTGTGCGCCTCGGACAGTCTTTTTTAATCGTTAGGGTAAAGCTTAAGTCCAAAATATTTGTTTCCTTAGCTGTACCGTAATAGTAAATTCAAATAGATATTCAAAAGTGGGTAAATTTCCTTGTCACAAGAAATATTTTAAATATCTAGGTATGCTCTTTGCGAAAATGTATGCCGACGCATAATAGTTGCTACTTAACCCAAGCAAAATTCAGTAAAATCCATCACCTCAATACCTTTAAGGAGTTATATCCATGAATGCGCTATCGTTGTCTGTTGCTTGTCTCGTGTTGTTGTCGGGCTGTGCGACATTAAATGAAAAAGAATGCCGCTCGGCAGATTGGTATCAATTAGGTATGCGAGATGGGCAGAGAGGTGATGTAGAAAATCTATTGGATAAGCACCGCGAAGCCTGCAAAAAATTTGCGGTTCAGCCTGAAGAGAATCAATATTTTTCGGGACGTAAGGAAGGGTTGAAAGAGTATTGTCGATATAATAATGCCTTTCGCTTAGGGTTGGATGGGATAAGTTACAAAGGGACGTGTCCGAGCGATATTGATATGAAATTCCGTCGCTATAACGATGCCGCATTAGAAATTTCCCGCATCAATAGTCAGATCAATGCAGTGAATGGGCAAATCTCCAAAGAAGAGCGTGAACTTGCCAAAGCGGACAATCGCAAAGATCGTCGAGAACTTAATGTTTTGAATACCAAACGTGACCGATTACGCAACGAGTTAATCGTTCAGCAAAGGGAAGTTGATCGCCTGATGAATGAAGCAATTGCGTTGCAACGCTAGGCTGTCGCATTTACTTTTTCCCATCTCCGAAAGAGAGATGGGAAGTATAAACTAGGCGGTCGTGGGGGGCTCAAAATTTACCCGCCAAATTTGCCCTTCGCTGCCTATATCCATACCATCGCAGTCGAGCCCAATGGCTACGGGTGCAAGGGACTCTAATCCGTAGTGATGTTTGAGCAGCGATTTTAAAATGTGTGGTTGGGTGTTGAGTTTCGCCACTTCGTCGTCTTCTCGTTGTGCCAATTCGGCGGCGTTGGGGATCACATAGTGAGGCATTTGCACCCAGTGTATACGCCCAAAACCGCCGATGTAGCGTATGGCGTGCGGTTGTATCCGATAAAAGTGAAAGTCGTGCATATCAAAGTAGGTTCGCGCTTCGGGGAAATAGCGCAAGTAGCGTTTACCTGCTTCGCCTTTGTCCTCAATAAGCTGGGCATATCCCAACAGGGTAACGCGACCTTGGGTTTGGATATGCGGATCACGTTGATTGTGGCAAATTAAGCTGACGCGAGGGTCTTGTTGAATGTTGCGGGTATGTTCAGCCAAGGTGCTGATGAGGATTAGTAAACTCCCATCGTGATCGACGAGATAGGGTGTGATGGAGCCAAAAGGAAAGCCATCAAACTTTTGCGACAAAGTGGAAAGCGCACCATAACGATGGGCGCGAAGTAGACAGCGGGCTTCATGGGCGTTGTTCATTTGTATTCTTGGGCTACGCGGGTTGGGAGGCGGATAATTTCAAGGCAGTTTGTGCCAAACGACGACCTAGTGCCATACACAATTTCTTTTCGGCATCGCTGATGGGTTGGTCATTGGTCATGCTGGCGACGTGACTTGCGCCATAAGGCGTGCCGCCGCTTTGCGTGCTTGCCAATTCAGGTTCGGAATAGGGGAGCCCGACAATGACCATGCCATGATGCAGCAGCGGTAACATCATGGATAGCAAGGTGCTTTCTTGCCCACCGTGCAAGCTGCTGCTGGAGGTAAAGAGTGCGGCGGGCTTGCCGACCAGTGCGTGTTTCATCCACAAGCCACTCGTGCCATCCCAAAAGTATTTCATCGCGCCCGCCATATTGCCAAAGCGAGTCGGACTGCCGAGAGCCAAGCCGATGCAGGCTTCTAAATCGCCCAATTCAACATAGGGTGCGCCATCTTCTGGGATGTCAGATTCGACCGCTTGGCAAACGGTGGAGACTTTGGGGACGGTGCGAATACGGGCTTGCACGCCCGCCACCTGCTCCACGCCACGGGCAATCAAGTGTGCCATTTGGCGCGTAGCACCGTATTGGCTGTAGTACAAAACAAGGATTTCTGGGTGGCTCATGCTGGTTACCTACAAGTAAGAGGGATCTGTCCCGAATTAAACGACCATGCGTATTTTATCGTTATCATGCGCGCTATTATTTTGGATTTTCATCATGCAAAACAGACTACAACAAAATTGGCAAGATGTGCGGGTATTAGGTCGCTTGGTAGTGGCGCGCTTTATCTATGATCGCTGCTTGCAGGTTGCCGCCAATCTGACCTTTACCACGCTATTGTCTATCGTGCCGCTGATTACCATCGCGCTGACTATGTTCGCTGCCTTTCCTGTATTTGAACATTTTTCCGCTCAAATCAAGGATTACATGGAAGCCAATATGATGCCCGCATCGACATCTGAGGTGATTGCGAAGTATATGCAACAGTTTACCGAAAGTGCAACGCGGCTGACCGCTGTGGGGATCGTGTTTTTGGTGATTACCGCCATGAGTATGATGCTGACTATCGACAACGCCTTCAATTTGATTTGGCGCGTAGCGCGCCCACGCGCGTTGTTCAAAAAATTGGTGGTGTATTGGGCGGTGTTGACCCTTGCCCCCTTGTTGATCGGCGCGAGTTTGTCACTGTCATCATGGCTAGTGGGCTTGTCGATGGGCTATGTGCAACACATTCCTTTCGTGGGGGTTGCGGTGTTAAAGCTATTGCCGATATTGTTCACTACCTTGGCATTTACTTTGTTATTTCAACTGGTACCCAATCGCTATGTTCCATTCAGCCACGCACTCATTGGAGCGGTATTGGCATCGGTGTTATTTGGCAGTATGAACGCGATGTTCGCGCTTTATATCAAGAATTTTCCAACCTACACCTTGGTGTATGGCGCATTCGCCACCATCCCGATCTTTTTGATGTGGATTTACCTATCGTGGATCACCATTTTGCTGGGCGCAGTGGTCGCCGCCTCATTGTCCTACTGGCGCAAGCCGCCTGCACGGCACTTGCCCCCCGTGGTACAAATGCTAGACGCACTACGTTTGTTAAAAATTATGTCAGACGGTTTAATCATTGGCAAAGAAACCACGTTTCCGATGTTATCCAACACCTTGGGGTTGGGATATGACCAGCTGGAAATTATCTTAGAGCGGTTGCAGGCTGCAGATATGGTCTGCAAAACCGAACAACAAGGCTGGATATTGATGCGTGATCCGAGCCATATCCGCGCGGCGGAATTGCTCAAAGTGTTTGTGCTAGACCATCATTCACTCATCGAGGATGCCGAATCCGAACCCGATCCACTACAAAGCTGGTTGGTGGGGTGTGTGGAACAACTAGAGCGTCATACAGATATTACCTTGCAAGCGTTGTTTGAGCTGCAAGCAGAGACAAAAACAGCTGAATAAACAACGCGTATCCCTAGCGTGATCCGCGTTGTACGTGCATTAAGAGCTGGATTTCTGACCAAACAACCCCGTCAATGCCGCCAAGCCTTGCTGCACGACCTCGTTGTTGGTGTCAGGAACGACACCGTTGGGCGTAAGTTGATCGACAACCGTCGGCAGCATACTTGCTAAGCTATTCGCAGCCATGTCGGGATTGACACCCAACTTCTCCGCAAAACCACGCACCACGTCTGAACCCAATGCAGCTTGGATTTGCTCAGCGGACACAGGTAAATTCTGCCCTGTACCCACCCAAGACGCAACTTGCTCCTTTAATCCACCCGAAGCAGCTTTTTGTAATAAACCTTGCAGACCTCCAATTTCTGGACGGTTAATAAAGCCCATGACCGAGGTCAGTAGATTGCCATTTTGTCCGTCTTCAGCATGATTGCTCATTGCCGCACTGACCAGTGTATCGAATAATCCCATGCTACTCTCCTTGATATATCGTGTAACGACGGGACTGACGATAGCTATCACTATCAGTCCCTGCCAAGGCGTATCATACTATTTTAGGTTGAATTGAGGTAGGCGAGCATTGGACTCCAACCATACTTACAAGACACAACTTATCGTAACCCACCTATTTGTAAGCAACGCATCAAAAATTCAAATGAAAATATTTACTCATCCTGCGCCCATTCATCGTCTCGCCCTGCGCGTGCGCGAGGTGGGGCAATTGTTCAACTCCATGGATCCCACGCCGTTTTTGAACAAGGATCTCGATCCTACGGCTGAGGTCTTTATTGAATCATGGGCGGCGGGCTATTCCACCGACAGCCGTTTCCACATCAATATTCATTTGGAAAAACTGCCACCTGAGCAAGACAGCACCGCGATGCTGACAGGTGCAATTCACAATCATTTTGCTTACAAAGCCGAGCGCACGCGGCGCGTGTTGCGCGATTTATTGGAACAGGGACGCATCAGCTTGCTGATCGGCTTGGTGTTCGTATCCTTGTGTTTATTGGCAGCCGATGTCATCGACAAATTCGGCGCGCACACAGGCACCAGCATCGCCCGCGAAAGTTTAACCATCGTCGGCTGGGTTGCCATGTGGCGACCCATGCAAATTTTCCTCTACGACTGGTGGCCGCTGTGGCGACAAGTCAAACTCTACCAACGCCTAAGCACCGCACATATTCAAGTGGTGGAGGGGAAGTAGGCGGAAATATCTACGCTGGCAATAATGCAGGGTACATTTTCGGTTAGACTTCGCGCCATTCTGTAGGTCGGGTTAGGCGTAAGCCGTAACCCGACATTGGGAGGTGCGTCGGGTTACGCCCTGCGGGCTAACCCGACCTACTATCATCATAGATTTGAATATCAACCTTGCCGTAATTTTTTTACGGCAAGGTTGATGTGAGCAGGTTTCTGCTATATCCTCTGTCGCTACTTTTTGCTAATTCCCACAAAACCATCATGCTCAAACGATTTGAAGTCGAAAATTTCAAGAATTTCAAAGACAAGTTTGTTTTTGACTTATCCGAAACCAAAAACTACGAGTTCAATCCTGAGTGTGTGCAAAACGGCTTGGTGAACAAGGCATTGATTTATGGGGTGAATGGGTGTGGGAAGTCGAATTTGGGATTGGCTATTCTTGATTTTAGCTTCCATCTAAGTAATGAAGTAATGACTAACCCAGAATTGTATGAAAATTACCTCAATGCAGATTCACTGGCAGACGTAGCTAAATTCAAACTTGTTTTTCAATTTGATGGCGTAGAGGTTGAATACGCCTACGAAAAAAAGACACATGATAATATAACCTGCGAAAGCCTGAAAATTGATGGGGTTGAGGTGATTCAGTACACTGTCGGAAAGCCGCTAATCACAAAATTAAAGGGAACCGAGGCATTAAGAACGGATTTAAGTGACTCAAGAATCTCTTCAGTTATCAAATATATTGCGTTCAATAGTGTTTTGGATCAAAACGAAACCAACAAGGCATTTATGAAGTTTTTTAACTTTGCAATGCGGATGTCTATTGCACCAGAAACAGCATCAAGAACGCAGCGTTTCACCAATTTCATTTTAGAGGAAGGGCATCTAAGTGAATTTGAAGAGTTTTTAAATGAAGCGGGCGTCGCTTGCAAATTAACAGCCGTTGAAATCAATGGTGAAAAAGAAATTGCGTTTGCCTTTGGCAATAAAACGATAGGTTTTTGGGATGCCGCTTCTACGGGTACAAAATCTCTCGCACGATTCTATTTTCAGTTGCAGTTGTTGAAAAATGAAAATCTAATTGCTTTTATTTTTATTGATGAATTCGACGCTTTCTATCACCATAAATTATCGCAACTCATTGTCAGAGAATTAAGAAAAACCCCTGCTCAAGTCATCCTCACCACCCACAACACCAGCATTATGACCAACGACTTGTTGCGTCCTGATTGCTATTTCGTGATGCACGAAAACAAAATTGATCCTATCTACAAATTCACCGACAAAGAATTAAGGTTCGCGCATAACATTGAAAAAATGTACAAAGCGGGAGCATTTGATGGCTGATGGGATACTTTTTGTTTTTGAGGGCGCAAAAGTTGAGCCGCAAATTCTCGAAAACTTAAAAAGCCATTATTTTGCCGATACGCGACAAGCGGTCGTTTACGCTACGTTTGATACTCACATTTACACACTTTGGGACAAAGTTAAAGTTGATAAAGACCTTGATTTGTTAGAAGTCATTAAGCAAGTCAATGCTAATAAACATGCCGAATTAGCCCATTTGAATAGGCAAGATTTTTCTCAAATTTTTCTATTTTTTGATTACGACGGTCATGTGAGAGAAGCCTCGGATCAAACTATTAAAGAAATGTTGGATCATTTTGATAATGAAACAGAAAACGGCAAACTTTACGTGAGCTATCCTATGGTTGAGGCTTTAAAGCATATTCCGAAGAGTGGTTGTTTTAGTGATGTTGTCGTGAGTGCAAAGACCAAAGCTCAAGCGACCTTTCCAAACTACAAACAATTGGTTGCCCAATGTGCTGTTTATCCAGACGTTACCAAGTTGAAGAAAGGGCATTGGGATCATATTGTCACGGAAAACCTGAAAAAATCGAACGTCTTGGTTAATGATTTATCTCATCTTCCCGCGCATCACGAAATAGGTACACTCAACCAAACTGCGATCTTTGGCAAACAGCTTGAAAAATATATTCCCCAACAATTGCTAGCCGTCCTCAGCGCATTTCCATTTTTCATCATTGAGTATTTTGGTGAAAAAGCATTGGCTGAACTTGAACAAACCACCAACCCAGCATAACCACTTAATTTTCGCCATGACCAAACCCACCCACACTCCCATGATGCAGCAGTATTTGGGCATCAAAGCCCAGCATCCCGATATGTTGTTGTTTTATCGCATGGGGGATTTTTATGAGTTGTTTATGGGGGATGCGGAGCGGGCGGCGAAGTTGTTGGACATCACGCTGACGCAACGCGGTTCGACCAATGGGCAGCCGATTAAGATGGCTGGCGTGCCTTATCACGCGGCGGAAGGGTATTTGGCGCGCTTGGTGAAGTTGGGCGAATCGGTGGCAATTTGTGAGCAGATTGGCGACCCCGCGACCAGCAAAGGCCCTGTGGAACGCAAGGTGGTGCGCATCGTCACCCCTGGGACCGTAACGGATTCGGCGTTGTTGGAGGAGAAGCGTGACAGTTTGTTGTTGGCGGTTTATGCGCAGCAGAGCAAGTTGGGCTTGGCGTGGTTGAATTTGGCTTCGGGGCAGTTTTGGGTGTGCGAAACGGGCTTGGATAATTTGGCGGCGGAGTTGGAACGTTTGCAGCCATCGGAGATTCTGCACGTGGAAAACAGCCGCGTGCAGATTTCTCACCATGCGGTGTGCAAGCCGTTGCCCGAATGGCATTTTTCTTTGGATACGGCGAAGCGGGCTTTGTGCCAGCAGTTTGCTACCATGGATTTAGCAGGATTTGGCTGCGCGGAAATGACCGTGGGTGTGGCGGCGGCGGGGGCGTTGTTGGGCTATGCCAAGCTGACGCAAGGGCAAACGATCAGCCACGTCAATGGCTTGCAGGTGTACCGCACGGATGAATTTGTGCGCATGGACGCAGCGACGCGGCGCAATTTGGAAATCAGCCAGACCTTGCGCGGCGAACCTGCGCCGACCTTGTTTTCCTTGCTGGACACCTGTGCGACAAATATGGGCAGCCGTTTGTTGCAGCATTGGCTGCATCATCCACTGCGGGATCGTGCGGTGTTGCGCGCACGCCTGTCTGCCGTCGAACAACTGCAACTCCCCTCGCCCGCAAGCGGGAGAGGGATTGGGGGAGAGGGTAGGGCGTTTAGCAAGCCATTGTTTGAGTTAGTCCACGCCCACCTCAATCCCGCCGTGGATGTGGAACGTGTGACCGCCCGCATCGCCTTGCGCTCGGCGCGTCCGCGTGATTTGTCGGGCTTGCGCGACACCTTAGCGATGTTGCCCGCGTTGGTTGCTACACTTTCAAACACGCCCGACCGACTGGCGGCATTGGCATCCGATTTGCAGCTTGATCCCGCCTTGTCCGCGCTATTGCAATCCGCCTTACGCGCCGAACCCAGTACGGTGTTGCGCGAAGGTGGGGTGATCGCCGATGGTTTCGATGCGGACTTAGACGAGTTGCGCGGGATACAAAACAACTGCGGCGATTTTTTGTTGGCGTTGGAAACCCGCGAGCGGCAGCGCACAGGGATTGCCACGTTGAAGGTGGAATACAACCGTGTGCATGGTTTTTACATCGAGGTGTCGCAGGCGCAAAGTGTGAATGTGCCAGACGATTATCGCCGTCGCCAAACCTTGAAAAATGCTGAACGCTATATCACGCCTGAGCTGAAAGCCTTTGAAGATAAAGCCCTTTCCGCCAACGACCGCGCCTTAGCCCGCGAAAAGTTTTTGTACGAACAATTGTTGGACGCACTCGCGCCGCAAATTACTACTTTGCAACAGATTGCCGCCGCGTTGTCGGAATTAGATGTGCTGTCGTGTTTTGCCGAGCGCGCCCGTAGCTTGAATTTCAACGCGCCGCAGTTCACCGACGCGCCGCATTTGCACATCGTCCAAGGTCGGCATCCCGTGGTGGAAACCCAAGTCGAGCAATTCACCGCCAACGACACCCGCTTAGTCCCGACACGTCAGATGTTGTTGATAACTGGGCCGAATATGGGCGGTAAATCCACCTATATGCGCCAAGTAGCACTCATTGCCTTGCTGGCGCACGTCGGCAGTTTTGTCCCCGCGCAGCAAGCGACTTTGGGCGAGATTGACCAAATTTTTACCCGCATCGGCGCATCGGATGACCTCGCCAGTGGGCGTTCCACCTTTATGGTCGAAATGACCGAAGCCGCGCATATTTTGCACAACGCCACGGCGCAAAGTTTGGTGTTGGTGGATGAAATCGGGCGTGGCACTTCAACGTTTGATGGGTTAGCACTGGCTTATGCCATCGCCCGCCATTTGTTGGAAACCAACCGCAGCTACACCCTGTTCGCCACGCATTATTTTGAACTCACTCGCCTCGCGGACGAGTTCCCGCAACTCGCCAACGTGCATCTGGCGGCGGTGGAACACCAACATCGCATCGTGTTTTTGCACAGCGTCAACGACGGCGCGGCGAGCCAAAGCTACGGATTGCAAGTTGCCGCACTCGCAGGCGTGCCGCCAGCCGTGATTAAAATCGCCCGCAAACAACTGCGCACTTTGGAACAAAGTAGTGCTGCGCATCATCCACAAGGCGATTTATTCAGCGCGTCCGTGCCGATTGAGCCGATAGAGTTGCCCGAAATCCCCGAAGATCACCCCGCGATAGCCGCGCTCAAAGAATTGCAACCTGATGATTTAACACCAAAAGCAGCATTGGCGTGGTTGTACGAATGGAAGACAAGGGTGTAAATTCTTGATCTGCAACAGGTCAAATAGGCTGCTAAAGGCTGGAATTTGGGATATTTTCGGTTCGTGCGGTTAGTCTGCCGCGTCTATACCGCAATACAAATTTAAGAATTGAGGTTTATTTAGACTGTTTTGCCGCTTAGTAGCAGGCGCGAATTGTATAGTCGATGTTAGAATGACCGCCTGATTGTGACGGGCAGGTAGGTTGCGGGGTCGTTAACCACTTGTAATTTAGGATGAACCCGTTGGTTCAACTCACACCACGTTTAATGGGGAAGACATGACAAATTTTAAATATCTCTCGTTGGTATTGGCCAGTAGTGTATTGCTGGGCTGTGCCTCTAGCGCGTCACGCCAACCTGCTCCCGTGTATGAAGCGGGGGCTGCGGTGAATGGCTCCAACCGAGCAGCAGTAAATAACACAACACGACGCAATCCTGCGCCGATTCAAGATCGTAGTCAGGTTGTTAATGACCCACAACGCAACTCTTGGAATACACAAAACAACAATACCGTGCCCAGAACACATCAAGTGCAAAGAGGCGAAACTTTGTATGGCGTGGCCAGAATGTACAACGTGGATCGTCAAGATTTGGCTGACTTGAATGATATGCCCAGCAATGCTCCGTTGACGATAGGTCAAACATTGGTGTTGCCTGCAAACGATACTCAACCGAATAACGTGGTAACACGGCCTGATGTTGTGGTCAGTGGTGCGCGCACCGTGCCATTAAAAACCCAACCTGCAGCAGTTAAAAATAGCTACAACGCGGCAACGGGTGCGGTGGTACGTAAAGCAGCAACGGTTCCATCAGGCAAAACTGCCGTCGATCCAGCGGATGAGTCTTTGCAATGGATCGTGCCTGCTGAGGGTCAAATTGTAGGCGGTTTTTCTGAAACAGGTCCACAAAAGGGTTTGGAATTTTTTGGGGAGTTTGGTTCTCCTGTGTTGGCCAGTGCAGGTGGCGAAGTGGTGTATAGCGGGACAGGCTTGCGTGGTTATGGCAAACTGATTTTGATTAAACACAATGGCACTTACATCACAGCGTATGCGCACAACAGTCGCTTATTGGTTAAACAAGGTCAGATGGTGACAGGCGGCGAGAAAATTGCTGAAATGGGGAATACCGATACCAATCGCGTGAAGTTGTACTTTGAAATCCGTCGTTTTGGTAAACCAGTTGATCCTAGTAAATACTTGCGCCTAAATTAAGTGATTCCGCTTAGCGTCGTTAATCATGACCGCGATAGCGCAGGGTTACAGTATGTTTATCCTGTGGTGTCGCGTCGGGCTGGCGGCGTATCAGTCGGCATCAATCTGAATACAAACAATGCCTGCAATTGGCGTTGTTTGTATTGCCAAGTCCCCCAGCTCACTCGCGGCACCGCGCCAACGGTTGATCTCACCAAACTTGAACACGAATTGCGTACTTTTTTGCAAGAATTGCTGCATGGCAATTTTATGCAAACGCGTGTTCCTGTTGAAGCGCGTCGTATTAACGACATTGCTTTATCAGGTAATGGTGAACCCACCAGCGCGGCTGAATTCCCTCAAGTCATCGACCTGATTGCGCAAGTAAGACGCGATTTTGCCTTGCCTGAAACCATCAAAACCGTGCTCATCACCAATGGTAGTCTGCTACATCGTCCTGCGGTGCAGCAAGGCGTGCGTACCTTGGCGGGGTTGCAAGGTGAAGTGTGGTTTAAGCTGGACAGAGCCAGTGCCAAGGGCATGTTGCAAATCAACGATACGCATAGTACCCTCGACAACGTGCGTGCGCATCTGATTGTGGCGATTGCGTTGTGTCCCACGTGGTTGCAAACTTGTTGGTTCGCGCTGGATGGCGAGCCACCTTCGCTTCAAGATGAAAACGATTATGTGCAGTTTGTGCAAGCGTTGCTCAATGAGGGGCATAAACTGCAAGGGGTATTGCTATACGGTTTAGCGCGCCCTTCATTACAAGTTGAAGCACCGCGTTTATCTGCTTTACCTCGCCGAGCGTTGGAAGACTTTGCTGTCCGAATAGAGGCACTTGGTTTGGTTGTTAAAGTTTCTTCGTAATGGTTTTATGCAACAAACCGCCATCCACAAAAAGTTGGATTATCTTGCGGCAAATCTGCTTTTTGCGGGTTTGGAAAATAGATGAAGTTCCATCAGGCTGGGGTCAACCTAGCCCGTAGAGAATGTAGCAATAGCACTTCAATAGATAAAATATGGGGCGTATCACCTTTCAGGAGGTTCCATGAACAAGCACTATCTCTCCCTATTGGGCACATTATTATTGGTGGCGTGTGCGAGCACTACTTCCCGCTCTTCTTCTACGCTAGGCTATCTCGCGGGGGAAGGTGTTCCTTCCGCTGCTGTGGATGAATTAGTAGATATATACAGCATTCCCGACGCGGTTCCGAAAGACGAGCCCTTGCACCCTTTCGCCAATCTTCCCTATACGATGTTTGGTAAAAGTTATACCCCGATGCTGAGCGCAGTTGGCTACAAAGAGCGTGGCATTGCTTCGTGGTATGGCACAGGATTTGAGGGAAACATCACGTCCAGTGGCGAAGTGTGCGAGTTGTATACCATGACGGCAGCACACAACCTCTTGCCCATCCCCAGTTATGTGCGCGTCACGCATTTGGGCAATGGCAAGTCTATCGTGGTCAAAGTCAATGATCGTGGACCATTTCGCGATGATAGGCTCATCAATTTATCTTACGTTGCCGCCAAAAAACTGGACATGATAGAACTGGGGACTGCGGAGGTCGAAGTGGAAAGTGTGATGCCCGATTCTCGTCCTTTCCTAAATCGCTATCCTCAAAATTGGTGATAAATCTCTAGGGCGATGCTGATTTATTCGTCATTCCGACGAAAGTCGGAATCTAGTAAATTGATAAATAAGCATTTTTGCGCCAGCAAAATCACAGAGCCGAGTAAATCAGCACTTTCCTAGCTTGACTCACTTGTGGTGAGCGTCCACTTCAGAAACTTGTGTAAGCAGCGATCCCCTCGCCCACTTGTGGGAGAGGGGCAGGGGGAGAGGGGCGACAAATTCAATGGTGCGATTTATCCCATTCTTTCGCCCAGCGGATGATGTATGAATCTGTCGCGCCCGCAATTCCCTGCGGTTTATTCCGAAATGTGCATACTGGGTTTGTATGAGATTGCACCACGAAAGGTAGGGGTAAGTTAAACTGGCGACCTTTACGTTTCCCAGCAAAGGCGTTTCATGCACTACACAGGTCAACATTTACTCTGGCTCGTCGGCAGTTTGTCGCGGGTGTTTCGTTTGCCGTTTGATGCGCAACTGATCCGCCAGCAATTTCCGCCGCCCTATTCGCGCACGGCTCTGCTCAATGCCTTGCAAGCCTTGGATTTTAAGGTGGGTGAATTGCATTTGAGCGATACGGGGACAGCGGAATTGGCGCGAATTCCGTATCCTGTGGTGGCGTTTGTGCGGGTGGCTGACCAAGCCGAACCTGCTGTGCCTAGTGATGAAATTGCACCGCCTGACCCCACGATTCCCGTCTTGCTAATTAAAGCCGATACCGAGCGCGTGCTGTTTTTTCGCCCCAATGCTGAACAGCCTGAAACCATCCTACTCAGCGAATTCACCCAACATTTCCGCAGCGATATTTTGCTGGTGGCACGCGAAACCGCGCAAAGCAGCGATGACCTTGAAGCCGATCAATCTGCGCAGCAAACCGCACAAGCTCCCCAAGCCCCCTTTGGTTTCCGTTGGTTTATCCCCGAATTGATGAAGCACAAACGCATCTGGCGCGACGTGCTGCTTGCCTCGTTGGCGATTCAATTGGTCGGGCTGATTACCCCGTTGTTTACCCAAGTGATTATCGACAAAGTGATTGTGCATCAAACCCAAAGCACGCTGATTGCCGTGGCGGTGGGGCTGGTGATGTTTATGTTGTTCAACAGCGCGATGACGTGGCTGCGGCAGTATTTTGTGTTGCACACGGGCAATCGCATTGATGCGGTGTTGGGCAGTCAGGTGTTTCGCCATTTGCTACATTTGCCGTTGCCGTATTTTGAACATCGCCCCACGGGTACGCTGGTGGCACGGCTGCATGGGGTGGAAACGGTGCGGGAGTTTATTTCGGGCGCGGCGGTGAGTTTGTTGCTGGATTTGCCGTTTTTGCTGATTTTTTTGGCGGTGATGTTTTGGTATAGCTGGCAACTGACCTTGATCGCGCTGCTGATGTTGTCGTTAATTACCGCCCTGAGTTTCGCCGTCACCCCCGCGCTGCGCGACAAACTCAACCATCAATTTTTGTTGGGTGCGAAAAACCAAGCCTTTGTCACCGAATATGTGGCGGGGATGGAAACGGTGAAGTCGTTGCAAATGGAACCCGTTCTAGAACAAAAGTATGGCGAAAACTTGGCGCAATATCTCGCCGCAGGCTTTGCCACGCGGCAATTGTCCAATAGCTATAACGTGGTTGCCAATGCGTTAGAACAGATTATGACCCTGTCCATTTTGGTGGTGGGCGCGCTGTTGGTGATGAAAAACGACGGCTTTACCATCGGGATGTTGGTGGCGTTTCAAATGTTCGCAGGGCGCATGAGCCAGCCGATGTTGCGCTTGTCGGGCTTGTGGCAAGAGTTTCAACAGGCGGATATTGCCGTGAAACGCTTGGGCGATTTGATGGATTCCCCCGCCGAGCCGCACGCCCTCGCCCCCACGCGGGCGCGCAGTGGCGTGGGCGGCAAGGTCGAACTGAAACAAGTCAGCTTCCGCTACAACGAACAACTGCCGTATTTGTACCGCAACCTTGATCTCACCTTGCACGCGGGCAAACTCACGGTGCTGATGGGGCCGTCAGGTTGCGGCAAAAGCACCCTCGCCAAAATGTTGCAGGGCTTTTATTGGCCCAGTGATGGCAGTATTTTGTTGGATGGTTACGACATCCGCCACCTTGCCGCCAATGAATTGCGCGCCAATTTTGGGGTGGTGCCGCAAGAAACGCGCTTGTTTGCAGGCACCTTGTACGAAAACCTCCAGCTCGCCAATCCGCACGCCAGTTTTGAAGAAATCGTCCACGCCTGCACCATGGCAGAAATCCACGCCGTGATCGAACAATTACCGCAAGGCTATCAAACCCCCGTGGGCGAAAATGGCATCGGGCTGTCGGGCGGACAACGCCAACGCATCGCCATTGCCCGCGCCTTGTTAAAACATCCCCGCGTGCTGATTTTTGATGAAGCGGTGAGCAATTTGGATCAAGCCACCGCCGAACATTTTGCAGGCACGGTGAACAAACTCAAAGGCAAAGTGACCATGTTGTTTATCACCCACCAACTGCCCAAAGCCTTGCAAGTCGATGCCGTGCTAAATTTCGGTCAACCCGAAGCCAGCGTGCGTTCGCCTGTTCAACCTTGATTTCCAGATGCCATGATGTCATTTATCCCCAATAATCTATTCTCCATCACATCCTCTTCCCCTCGCTGGCATAAGTATCTACACAAATTTAGCGTAAGAATGTGGGAGCGCAATTTATTGCGCGATGAGCCCCTCACAACACCCAATCGCGCAATAAATTGCGCTCCTACCTTCCGCATTACGTTGCTTACCCTGTTGCTCACGGCAGCCAATGCACACGCCCTCACCCTCGCCGAAGCCATCGCCCTGGCGCAGCGCAATGACCCGACTTATCTGGCATCTCAATCCAATGTCCAAGTCAACCGCGCCCGTGCCGATCAAGCTTTTGCCCGACGCTTGCCCCAGCTCACCGCCAGCTTCAACAGCAATAGCAACCAGCGTGATTACACCGCATTGGGCAATCGCCCCAACCCTGTTTCCGAACGCTACAACAGTCGCGCCACGCAAATTAACCTGACCCAACCGCTGTTGCACGTTGAAAAAGCCATCTCACAACATCAAGCTGACACCCAAGTCAGCCAAGCCGAATACCAACAACTTGCCGCTGAAAAAAATCTGCTGCTGCGACTGGCGCAAGCGTGGTTAGAAACCCTGCACGCCCAAACCGCCATCCTCGCCAGCGATAGCAAAGTCCGCGCCAGCCAGCAAGAAATGGAATTGAGCCAAAAAGCCACCGACAAAGGTGTGATGTCGATCACCGAACGCGAAACCGCCCAGATGCGCCACGCCCAAGCCCTCGCCGAACAAACCGCCGCGCAAAATGAATATGAACTCAAACTCTCCACGTTGGAACAAATCATCGGCACGGACGAACGCCCCAATGACAGCGCGTTATCCGACCGCTTACTCGCCCTTGCCCCCACGCCCTTGGCAGACTGGTTAGCGCAAGCCGAGCAAAACAACCCCACCGTCCTCGCCGCCCAGCGCGCGTTGGAGGTTGCCGAACAAGAAGTACACAAACAACACGCAGGACACTTGCCCACCCTAGACCTAGTCGCCTCGCGCAGCCAGTCCACCCAAGGCTCGGGTATCACAGGCGGCGGCGCAGGATTTCGCAGCAATATCGACAGCATCGGCGTACAGCTCAACATTCCCCTGTACAGCGGCGGCGAACAAAATGCCAAAATCGGCGAAGCCCACGCCCTGCGCGACAAAGCCCGCTACGAACTCGAAGCCGCCCGCCGCACCACCCGCCTCAACATCAAACAAGCCTGGCACAACTGGCAATCCGCCCACGCCCGCCAACAATCAGGCAAACAAACCCTGCAAGCCACCGAGTTCGCCCTACAAGCCGCCACCGCCCAGCGTACCCACGGACTCAAAGCCGATTTAGACGTACTCCAAGCCCAACAACAACGCGCCGAAGCACAGCGTGATTGGCACAAAGCCCGCACCGAAATCCTGTTGGCTTATCTCAAATTGAAAGCGGAAACAGGGGAATTAACGGATGAGGACGTGGTGGGGATGGTGGGGGAATAGGGGCGTAATGTCATGTATTTTATGGACATCTTTAATGCCGTAAAAATATATTGGTTTTGTGGGAGCTGACTATTGACTGACAATAACCTTAAGCGTAATGTGCCGTGCCCCTGATAAAGGGTGTGTGTTTTTATAGATACGGCCAGATTATGTTTGAACTTTTTCGCAGATAACTATATGTGAAATATAGCGAAAATTTTCACATATGCTTCAAACTTCACTTGGCCGAATCAATAGTTCAAATCTTATGTCTAGGCGATGGTATGCAGAAACTGAATGATAAGCTAATTTTTTCGGGTATTCCTACGCCGACAGGCGATGTGAATGCCGCCGATGCCAACTTCGCCCAACTCCAAGTCTGGCGCGACCTCAACCAAAACGGCGTATCCGACGCAGGCGAATTGTTTACCCTGCAATCACTTGGCATTCAAAGTCTCAACACCGCCATCACCAGCACCCCCAACGCCGCTTTGGCGGGCGGTGTCCAAGCCCAAACAGGCAGCTTCACCCGCACCGACGGCACAGTGGGCGCAATGGCAGACATCAACCTGACCCAAGACACTTGGCACAGCCGCTATATTGACCAAGTTGCCGTGCCTGCTGCCTTGCAACATTTGCCCAATATCAGCGGGATGGGACGGTTGCGGGATTTGCGGCAGGCGGGGAATGATGGTGCATGGGAGGATGTAGCGTGAAGGATGAATGATCTTACATGGAGAGTGAAGGCATGAGAACAAATGATGGAGGGGATTTTTGTCGCAACGAAAATGCTGTCAAACAGAAGAATAAAAAACTTCCACGAATTATCTCAGGGGTCGTATTTTTGTCATTGATTGTGTGCCAAGGATGTTCAAATAAAAGTGACGAGCTAGAACAATTACTTGCAAGGGAGCTTATTCAGCACAAATTAGATAGCGTTCCACTAATTGACTTAAGAGGGATTTTTGGTACTCAATGGAGAAAAATATGTTTGCAACACCCATATATGCACAAATCAAGTTTCGAGAAATTAGCGGGCGAAAGTGTTCAAGGGTTTAGATATATCTCGGATGATCGTTATCTTTTATGGGTGTTTTATATCAATGGACAAACAACTTCTGTTGCAATCGAACGAATGAAAACGATGGATTATCGGGGTAATGGAACGAGTTGTACATCAGCTCAACATCCGTATCTGTACTTCGACATAATTAATGGTGAGAAAAAGTATTTTTTAATGACAGGAGGAAAATAAAATGGCAATCGCTGCTAATGCAATCGACGCATACGATCAGTATTCTATGGACAAGGCTGGTTCATATGGGGGCTTTGACCCCTACCCCAATCCAGATAGGATTACTCACAACAATCAATATGATGCCTATAGGCACGCTCTGATGAGTGCCCAGTTAGCTGAAATGTTTGGGGAAGATTTTTCAAAAATGATGATGGATGTAAAGTGGACCCCTCGGTCAAGACAATAATGTGTCTAGTTTAAGAGGGTCGCCTATTTCATGCAGCTGGTCGGCGCTGCCCCGTGTTTTTGTTTCTATTTCTAAACGCGTTTTTGCTGTCGCACTG
>JAQTYN010000038.1 GCA_028688275.1 Gallionella sp.
GGCAAACCGCCAAAAGTTGTTATCGTTGCTTGTATGAGAAAGTTGTTAACCATCATGAACTCAATGTTGAAAAATAATACTCCGTGGAATGCAAAATTTGCTTGATTCGGAACACGGTTGCTCCCCCAAGTGTGAGAGGGGAGCCCATGCGTCAGTGTATATGAGCGAATCGCCTTGATAAACCAATACTGTTACTCCCCTCGCCCGTTTACGGGAGAGGGGCTGGGGGAGAGGGCAGCCGTTGATTTAATCATCAACTGCACGCTGCGCCGCCCATTGTATTCATTGACACTGACGGTGTAGCAAGCATGAATCTGCTCAGGCAAAAACGTGGGATCGCCAAACAAAATTGCATCAAAACTCGCACCGTTTTTGCCTAAGCGCAATTTCAAATGTTTTTCGCCCACCACGCGCTGATTTTCCACCACAAAATCATCATCAAACAACGGGGCGGGGAAACCTTGTCCCCAGATTTGTTGTTCCAATTGCTCCACAAACGGCAGGTCGATGTCGTCTAACGAACCATCGCTGTCGATGCGGGCGTGCAAATCGTTTTCGTCCAACAACTCGCGCACCACTTGTTCAAACGCCGCGACAAACTGGTCGAATCCTGACGCGTCGAGGGTCAAGCCCGCCGCCGCCGCGTGTCCGCCGAATTTTTTAATCAGCGTGGGATGGCGTTTGCTGACTAAATCCAACGCGTCGCGCAGGTGTAAGCCGTTAATCGAACGCCCTGAGCCTTTCAGTTCGTCACCCGACGTGGCGCGGGCGAAGGTGATGACGGGGCGATTAAATTTGTCTTTCAGGCGTGACGCGAGGATGCCGATCACGCCTTGATGCCAAGTGTCGTCGAATAGTACTAAGCTGTATTGGTCTTGCACTTGCACCGTGTCCAACGCCGCCAGCGCGCCGTCCTGCATATCGGATTCAATGGCGCGACGTTCTTGGTTTAGCGCGTCCAACTGCGTGGCGATGCGCGTGGCTTGGGCTTCGTCGTCCGACAACAAACACGCGATGCCCAAACTCATGTCGTCCAATCGCCCAGCGGCATTCAAACGTGGGCCGATGGCAAAGCCCAAATCTAGGCTCACCAGCTTCGCCGCCTGTTTGCGAGCCACTGCCAACAACGCGTTAATTCCCGCGCAACCGCGCCCCGCCCGAATGCGCGCCAAGCCTTGTTGCACCAACACGCGGTTGTTTTGATCCAACTTCACCACGTCCGCCACCGTACCCAACGCCACCAAATCCAGCAATTCCGCCAATTTTGGCTCAGGCTGGTCGGCAAACGCCCCGCGCGTGCGCAACTCCGCCCGCAACGCCAACAACACATAAAACATCACCCCCACGCCCGCCAAGTTTTTGCTGGGAAATGCGCAATCAGGCTGGTTGGGATTCACGATACACGCCGCATCGGGCAAGGTGTCGGCGGGCAAATGGTGGTCTGTGACGAACACCCGCATTCCCAGCCGATTCGCCGCCGCTACCCCGTCGATACTGGCGATGCCGTTATCCACCGTCAACAAAATATCAGGCTGCGACTGCGCCGCCAACGCCACGATTTCAGGGGTGAGTCCATAGCCATATTCAAAACGATTCGGCACCAAAAACGACACCGTAGCCCCAAACGCCAACAACCCGCGCATCGCCACCGAACACGCCGTCGCCCCATCCGCATCGTAATCCGCCACCACGAGGATTTTTTCCTGTGCCGCAATCGCATCCGCCAATAATCGCGCCATTTCACGGACGTTTTTTAAGCTGTCGAAGGGCAATAAATCATTCAGCGATGTGCCTAATTCCGAGCTTTGGGTAATCCCCCGCGCCGCAAAAATTCGCGCCAAGGCGGGGGAGTAGCCTGATGAAATTAAATGAGATATTGCGGTTAGAGGGGCGGTGCGGGGGAGGATGGCGGGCATGGTGGTTTGGTTGGAGGTCAAGAGGGACGGGAGTTTAACCGATTCAGCACAAAATCTCGGTTAGAATGCCGTCCGTTATGCAGCTCATACGGTGATGTATTGCGTTCCAAGCACTGTTTAAAACGCAGTAGGCGAGCGGGCGATAATTCGCCGTTTTAAGTGGATCATTTTCCTAACACCATGCGGAGAAAAAACGTGATACATGCAGTGCGGTATGAGTATGTAAGAGCTTCTTTGAAGCATTTGCTACATGTAGTAGTCGTGATTTTTTGTTTTTCATTAGCGACGAACTCTTGTGCAAAAGAGCCGATCAGCTCGGTTGTTGCCAAAGCGATTCGCGCGCAAACACTGGGAGACTACGACGAAGCTATCCGCTTACTCATGCCCCTGAGCGACCAAGTCGCACCTGATGTGCTGTACCGTCTGGGCTGGTTGATGACACAGGGCGGTAGTGGCGAAAATATAGCACGTGGGGTAGCGATGATTGAACGTGCTGCTGCCATGAAATATCCCCCCGCAATGGCTGGCTTGGCTGCAATTTATGGTGATGAACCAGCATCAGGTAAGTCGCGGGAGATGCCCGTCGATCATGCCAAGTGGAAGGCTTTGATGGAGGAAGCTTCGTCACTTGGGTATTGGCGCGCAAGCAAGGCACTATCGGACGTGTATCTCACAGGGCAGCACCAGCTAACTAAAGACGCTAACGAGTCATGTAGATTCGCCGCGCTTGCTGAACAGCAGGACTTCGATGTCGAGTCCACGCATAACAACGTGGCAATATTTGGTAAGTATTCTGAGCGGGGTTCTCAAATCCACTCGTTGTTGGCTAATTTGTCTCGTTGCTATGAAGTAGGTAGTGGAGGTAAGGTTGATTTAACGCTGGCGTTTGCTTATTCCTTGCTGAGTGGGTATGACACTACAAAGATAGTTAGCAAACTAAGCCAAGGAGAGAAAGAAGCTGGTATGGTATTTGCAGGCAAGTGGTTGGAACAACACCCTCAACAGGGTGTGCCAATGCAGTTGCGTCGCGATATTCCTTACGATCCGCATGTGCTGGCCAAACGATTGGCGGCGACCAGCCCAATGGTGGCAGCGGTTAAGGTTTCAAATATAGAGGTTTACACAGAGAAAGAAGCAGAAACGATTGCTTTGATTCTGATGTGCGAAATATCTGGCTGGAATTGGAGTGCATCTCATCCTCAATGGAAATCGACTTATGCTCAAGCATTACAAGATATTCTCAAAGCCAGACGACAATTTATCCAGCAACTGACGGATGATGAAAAAATGCGCGGTGAAATAACCCCTTATTTCGAGAAGGAATTAACTGTGGGTGAATTGCGGATACTGGTAGCAGTTTATGAAGGAAGGAAAGGGGAGGTATTGGCTCGTGCCATTGCCATGATGATGGATATATTTGGCAAGGCTGCACTGAGGATGGCAGAAATGAGGGCGGTAGCCCCGCGCAATGCCGATAGTGCGTTTAGGGAGTACGCCATGAATTGGCAGGCTCAAAAAGATTCTTTGCCTAGATCACGGGGGAAAGTGCTGGGTGATGCTACGCATTCAATGATTTTGCTCGCTGATGTTATGCGTGCAATACCGCGTGGGCCAGGCATGTCTTGGGTGGGAGAGATTGGGTTGGCTTTATCAGGTAGAGAGCAAGAATGGATTGAGTTCTGTGCGCTTGACGGCGGCATGAATGTGCCAGATTATTCCATTGCATCGAAAGAGCAGGAGGTAATCAAAAAATGGATTGGTGCGAGCGGCAAGAACCGTGCTGCAATGGAGGCATACCAGAAAGAATTGCAGGCAATTAGAGCGCGTGTAGATGAATCGTTGAAGGCATTTTTTATACGAGATGTTGAAGAGGTGAATCGGCATCTTCGTGAGAAAAAAGCAAAAAGTGGTGAAAACTATTGATCTGGCAATCCGCTTTTTTGCTTGCATCGGTGGTTTGCTGCGCGAAACCATCCTACGAAGATTCGCCAATCATCTGCACGCGGCGAGGCAACGCGCATTATCAGTTTTCGCCCTGCAAGTGATAAAGAACGTGAGGTTTATGATGACTGGCTCCAAAACGAATACGATGAGTCGTGACGAAGTGTTGGCGGCGGTGCGCGCCATCCCCGCTAAACAAGATTTTGTTTGGGATGGCAAAACCGAAGACGACCACCCCGCCACGGCGGAAGAACTCAACGCCGCGCTCGCTACTTATCGCGCCAAACGCGGTCGCCCTGCTGGCACGAGTACCAAAGAACAAGTCGCCATACGGCTTGACCACGACATTCTCGCCACCTTCCGCGCCTCAGGGCGAGGCTGGCAAACCCGCATGAATGACGCGCTGCGCGAGTGGTTAAAAACACATTCGGCGGTGTAAGTCCGTAGGTTGGGTTGAACGCAGTGAAGCCCAACGTTTACCGCGTGGTTGGGCTTCGCTTGCGCTCAACCCAACCTACAAAAAACCGCAATATATTGATTTTAAAAGATTACAACTAAACCATGCACACCTTCCTCTGGCACGACTACGAAACTTTTGGTAAAAACACCCGCACCGCTCGCCCTGCGCAGTTTGCGGCGATACGCACGGATGAAAACTTGAATGAAATCAGTGAACCGTTGGAGTTGTTTTGCCAGCCTGCGCCTGATTTTTTGCCTGAGCCTGAGGCGTGTTTAATCACGGGGATTACGCCGCAGCAGTGTTTGCGCGTCGGTGTGCCTGAGTATCAATTTGCCGAGCAGATTTTTCAGGCGTTGTCGCAACCGAACACCATCGGTGTGGGCTATAACACGATTCGTTATGACGATGAAATCACGCGTTTTATGTTTTGGCGCAATTTGATTGAGCCGTATTCGCGGGAGTGGCAAAACGGTTGTGGGCGGTGGGATTTGATTGATTTGGCTCGCGTGACTTACGCGCTGCGCCCTGAGGGGATTATCTGGCCGCGCAATGAGCTGGGCAATGTGAGTTTTAAATTGACCGCGTTGACCGAGGCGAACGGGATTGCGCACGAGGCGGCGCATGATGCGGTGTCGGATGTGCGGGCGACCATTGCGTTGGCGAAGTTGTTGCGGGATAAACAGCCGAAGTTGTTTGATTTTTATTTTAAATTGCGCAGCAAGGATAACGTCAGCGCGGAAATTGGCTTGGGTACGCGCAAGCCGTTTTTGCATCTATCTAGCATGTTCCCCGCCGAACGTGCGCACCTTGCCTTGGTGTTCCCGTTGAGTGTGCATCCCACCAACAAGAATGAAGTCATCGTGTGGGATTGCGCGTTTGATCCCAGCGAGTTGTTTACGCTGGACGCGGCGGCGATACAGCAGCGCATGTTTACCCGCACGGATGATTTGCCCGACGGGGTGACGCGCTTGCCGATTAAAACCATCCACATCAATAAATCGCCCGTGGTGATTCGGGATTTGCGGGTGTTGAATGCGGCGGCGCAAGCACGTTGTCAGTTAGATTTGGTGTTAAATCAGCAATATGCAGAAATTTTAGCTAACCGCGTCGGCGAGTTGGATGCGGGGGTTTGGCAGCAAGTGTTTCAACGCGAATTTGATGCAGTGGATGTGGATGAAGCACTTTATGGCAAAAATTTTATCGGCAACAACGACCGCAATTTGTTGAATCGCTTGCGTAAACTAAATCCTGAAGCCTTGGCAAAAGAACGCCCCCGTTTTACCGATGCGCGTTTGACGGAATTGCTGTTCCGCTATCGCGCACGGAATTTCCCCGATACCTTGAGCGAAGCAGAGTTTGAAACGTGGCAGACACATTGCGCCGCCCGTCTGCATGGCGGCGAGGGCGGAGCGTTGAGTTTGGACGCATTCTTTGCACAATTAGAACAACTTGCCCAAAGCGAAGGTGCGAATTTGGCGGTGTTGCAAGATTTAAGCGACTACGCGCAGATGATTGTGCCGTAGTAAGCAAAATCTACGACATTGGGTGGATACTTTCGCACCCATCCCACCGTTGATTTATAGCTTGCGTTTATTCATCACGATTTTTTCGACCAGTGTGTCACCCGTGCTATCTTTTTTGTAGAAAATTTTAACATCGTATTTCTTGGCTTTTTCATAAGCACTCTCTTCGCGGAATTTCTCCCATATTCCCATCGAGCTAAATGCCATCGAAATCAAACTAAAAATCAGCATACGTGTGGCGGGCATAGGCAAAATTTCTACCTTGCCCCCGCCCTCCGCTGATTTGGCTATCCAGCGATCTAATCGGGGTGGAATCGCACTTAAAGAAATATGTCCAGCAATACTAATTTCGACGGACTCTTTCCCTGCATCTAAGTACTTGAACAACTCAATATCAAATATGCGGGAGTCGAGGAAGGTGACTTTTTCGGGTGGAATGGCAGGGGGCTGAGCAGGGTCTGCGGGATCAACAGAGGTGTGGGGTGCTACGGGTGCTGCAGTAGAGCTGTCGTCAGCCGCATAAACAGGTGCGCCTAAACTACACATTAAAACAGCGAGTGAGACGGATGCAAGTTTGTTCATGGTATGCCCTTTCTGTGAGGTCGTGAAGTGGGATAGAACTGATTGAAACAATAGCATAAATTGTGGTTTATTTTATGGTATGTGAACTTGTTTAAGGATTAGAATATGGCACATTAGTGGTGATCGTCCCATTTTAGTTCATTAGGGAGTGCGTTATGTTTAAAGGCGTATGTGTCATGGTGGTCTTCGTGGCTCAATTGTTTTTAGGGGGAGCTGTCAGTGCGGATCCGCTCAAATTCGATATTGTTGAGTTTACGGTCGAGGGCAATACCTTGTTGTCTGAGCGTAAAATTCGAATTGCACTTGCCTCGTTTACGGGTAAGGGTCGTGAGATGACCGATGTTAACAAAGCAGCAGATGCGTTACGTGCTTTGTACCAGCAGGCGGGATATGCTGTGGTGCGGGTGGTTGCTCCCGTACAAACAGTCACCGCTGGCAAGGTGTTGCTTAAAGTGATCGAAGACAAAGTTGCTACGATTGTCGTGAAAGGAAATGCCGCCTATTCAGCCGAAAATATTCGTGCAAGCCTACCTGTATTAAAAATAGGTAACAGTCTGAATGCACAACATTTAGAAGCGGCAATTGCGCTCGCCAATGAAAATGGTGCCAAGCAAGTGGCTGTTAATGTACAACCCGCCGCCACATTAGGAGAGCTGGATACCCGTATTGATGTCAGTGAGGATAGGGTCTCTAAAATGATGGCATCACTGGATAATACGGGGAGCTTGGCAACGGGCTATGCAAAAATAGGGCTTGCTTACCAACATGCGAATTTGTGGGATCGAGATCATGCCCTTACTGTGCAATATAACGGCGCACCCGAATTACTCGATAAAATTGGCAGTATCAACGTGGGGTATCACATTCCCTATTATCAAGATGGCTTGTCCTTAGATTTAATTGCAGCCTATTCCTCTTCTTCCACCCAAAATGGTTCGATTTACTTCGCAGGCAAAGGGACGGTATTCGGTGCTCGTGTCAATTACGCCTTGACTAGCATAGGGGATATTCGCCATAAGGTGATTGCTGGGTTTGATTACAAAAAGTCTAACAATAGTTTTACGGGATGTGTTGCTCCCTGCGCCAGTATCACGGAACAACCCTTTAGTTTGGCTTATTACGCTCAAGTTACTCGTCCTGACTTTCAAAGTAGTGGTGGTTTCTCATTGGTATCTAACTTGCCAGGGGGCACGCAAAATGGCTCAGTCAATTATCAAGCCGCTCGTGTCGCGACCTCTGGGTCAACGTTGGTTGCAACCCCTAACTGGAGTGCTTTGCGCATGAATTTGGGCTTAGGGTTTTCCTTACCCAATGATTGGCAGATCCGTGCCATGGGAAATGGGCAGTATTCACGAGATTTGTTAATCCCTGCTGAACAATTTGGGGCGGGGGGCGCATTATCGGTTCGGGGTTATCCTGAACGGGTTACAGCGGGAGAAAAGGGCTATGTTGCTAACTTTGAGTTGTACTCGCCCGATTTTAATAAATACTTCCCCATTCCAAACGATAGTCTGCGCACGTTGATTTTTTTTGATACCGCGCGCACGACTTTGAATGACCAGCCGCTTTCTCCCCATACTTATTTATCCAGCTTAGGGTTAGGTCTCAGAGTCGTACACAATAGAGTTATCAATATCAAATTTGATTTAGGTTGGGCGCAGAAGCGAGTGCCTTATTTGGGAAGCTTAACCCCGAAAAATGATGTGCGAGGACATTTCGCCATCTCGTTTGTGTTTTAAGGAGGTACATCAAATGAAAAATACGATCAAATCCCCTCAACTATTTCGCCTCAAAGCGGCGGTCGTTGCGGTGGCTATGTGTTTTGTCTCTTCTGTGGCGAGCGCGAATCCAACAGGCGTAACAGTGGTCAATGGCTCTGCCAGTATGGTCACTCAGGGCAATACCTTAAGTATTACGAATACACCAGGTACGATATTAAATTGGCAGCAATTTAATATCAATCAAGGTCAAACCACGCAGTTTATTCAGCAATCTGCCCAATCAACGGTGTTGAACCGTGTTACGGGCAATAATCCTAGTCAAATTCTTGGTACCTTGCGCTCCAATGGACAAGTGTTCCTCATCAATCCATTCGGTATTATGTTTGGTGTGGGATCTGTGGTGGATGTGAATGGCTTGATTGCTTCAACGTTAAATATCAGCAATGCTGATTTCTTACTGAATCGGCTGAACTTCAGCGGCAGTAATAGCACCTCGGTTGTGAATCAAGGCACGATTACCACCCCGCTGGGCGGGCGAGTGTATTTGATTGGGAATAATGTGAGCAATCAAGGGGTGATAACCACCCCGCAAGGTCAAGTGGTGCTGGCTGCGGGTAATCAGGTGAGTTTGGTTGATAGCATCAATCCACACATCAGTGTTACCGTCAACGCCCCAGCGGGAGGGCAAGTCGTCAATTTAGGGGCGATTACGGCACAGGGTGGTTCCATTGATATTTACGCGCCCCTGATTCAGCAACAAGGCGTGATACGGGCGGATAGTGCCAGTCTCGACGCGCAAGGCAATATCGTGTTGTCAGCAACCCAAGCGGTTAATTTGGCCAACAATAGTGTGACAAGTGCGAATGGTGTGATGGGCGGCTCGGTCACGGTGCAATCAGGATTGACAGGTAGCACGACCGTTGCAGGTCAGATAAGCGCAACGGGTACGGCGCAAGGTGGAAATGTCCATATTTTAGGCAAGCATGTTAGTCTAACCCCCAGTGCCTCGGTGGATGTATCGGGTTCAACGGGTGGTGGGACGGTATTGGTCGGCGGTGATTTTCAAGGTAAAAATGTAGCGGTACAAAATGCTTTTTCCACTTCAGTCGCGCAAGGTGCGGTGATTAAAGCGGACGCGCTGGTAAATGGTCATGGTGGTAGATCTGTGGTTTGGGCAAATGACACCACGACTTTTGCGGGGCGTATTTCAGCACGTGGCGGCGCGCAAGGTGGCAATGGTGGCAACGTTGAAGTATCAGGTAAGCGGATTTTGGCCTTTACGGGTTTAGTCAATACGCTCGCGCCTAAAGGGACTGCGGGTTCGCTGTTGCTAGATCCTACCTCCTTGTGTATTACCGATGTGGCAGTCGGATGGGCAGGTTGTCCCAGTGTGCTGTCTCCTTTTACCGTCGCGACCAACGCATTAACTAATGGTATTTGGACTATTCTAACCAGTGCGACTTCTTACGGTGTCGGTGATTTAATCGTGGTCGATCCTCTTTTGCTGACTCCAGCGACGGGTACGACCAATTTAGGTAAAACCCTGATTTTGGAAGCCAATGGGGGGAATGTTCTCACCTTGACACCCGCAGAGGCTTTAATCCTGAAAAAGGGCAGTGCTGCGACGACGGCAACCACAGCACTCGGTGGCTTAATGTTTACCTATGGCGCGAATCTGATTTTGCGTGCAACGGGAAGTGCGGCACTAGGTACAGGCAGCGTTCACGTTAACAATAGCATCTTAACGGATGGCGGAAACTTTACCATTGATGCGCAAGGTGTGGCGAGTATAAGCGGAGGCGGGGCTTTTATTTTACCTGGCACAACGATTCCGAATTTTGCAGGGATTTATACCTTTGGTGGTGCCGTCAATATCACTGCAACGGAATTTGTGTTGGGCTGGGATCAACGCACGGGCATGACGCTTGCTACACCCGTTTCGATCAACACGATGTCAGGTGCGGTAACAACTGGGCAAGTGTTGGGTGGGGCGGTCAATATCGGCACGCCTATGGCGGGTACACCAGTGATGAATAGCATGTTGCTTGAAACAGGCAGTGCTATTTACACAGGTTCAGGAGGCATCAATTTATCGGGTACTCGCTTCGTTAATCCTAATGGTACGACCAGCGGTGCATTTATCAATTCGACAGGGCAAGCACGCTTTAATTTTGATCAAATTGATACTTCCAAGCTGAGCGTGCACGTGGATTCACTTGTGTTTAATCCCTTTACGGCCAACAAAAATGTTTATCTTGGGTTGGTCGGTAGTGATCCTCGTTGTGCTATTGATTTATGTTTGTTTTCAAATAATTTAGGGATTGGCAATTATTATATATGGGCTGGAAATGGGATTGCGGTGACGAGCCTCGGAAATATGACGGTAGCAGGGAATGTTTCTTTGGATGGGGGGAATAATCGGTATGCCTTCGCGGCAGCGAACGACCTTATTCTTAATGGTGCGCTGAGTGTAACCCAGCCAGGCGTGACGCTGCTGGATCCTATTACGGGATTGCCTCTCCCATTTCCTACGACTAATCTTGCCTTAATTGCAGGCAATCGGATTCTTAATAATGTCGGTGCAGGGGCGTTGAATGTGCCCACTGGTCATGGCTGGTCATTGTTTGCGAAGGATCAAACAACCTCTTCATTAAATGGTCTCAGTGCGACCAGCGTGGTGAATATGGCACAAGACCCTAATGTGTTCTCACTCGCGAGTATTTTGCAAAAATTGACCACGGTAGGTGATCCCATTTCTTTATGGGCAAACGCAGGTGGGAATCAGGAAGTATTTTGGGGTCGCAGTACGACAACACCTATTCCCGTGACACCCGTGATACCAGCACCTACGCCAGTGACACCCGCACCAGCACAAACCACTGAGCTGGTCGATTGCTCAATCAATCCCACGATATGCGGCAGCAACGTGAGCAACAATGTCTTAAATCCCGTCAATACTAAAACGACCAGCACCGCTATTGTTAAGCCAGCGGCTGCGGTGGGTATCGTGAGCTACAGTCCTAGTTTAGGTGTACAAGAGAATACAGTGTGGGTTGCTTATGCGGATATACGTCATTCGCGTCAGGAAGCGCGTCAAGCGGATGAAGACCTTGAACGTACGGCGATGCGTTTGAGTGATGTTAATAACGCCGAGGAGCGTAAGACACTTATTCATGAAGTAGATACGAGATCGGCTTGGACGCGTGTTAAACGGGCAGAGTCGCGCCTGCGGGAAACTGGCATGGAATTGCAGGCCGCAGAAACTGAACTAAAACAAGCTGAGTCGCCAGAAGCGCGTATGCGTGCTGAAATTCGCCAAACGGTGGCTGCCTCACGTCGTGCGGATGCGGATGTGAAGATGGCTGAGGCGGAGGTGATGCAGGCAGAAATCGCGGGTAGAAATGCCAAAACACCTGAAGAGAAAGCACTTGCTGAAGTTAAAAAAGGGGAAGCTGAAATTCGCAAAGTGCAATTCGAGATCATTAAAGCCGAGGTAGAGGTCGAAAAAGCAAACATAGAAGTTCGTCAGGCAGAAGAAGAGGTTGCACGGAATCCTTCACCTCAGGCAAAAGCGAATGTTGAAATTAAACGAGCGGAGGCGGAAGCGAGCAAGGCAGACGTAGCCATCAAGCAAGCGGATGTTGAAGTGAAAACTGCGCAAGACCCTGTCGTCAGAGCCAACGCCGTACTCAAAGTCTCTGTCGCAGAAGCCAGAAAAGCCGAAGCGGATGCTCAAAAAGCTAATGTAGAAGCGAAACAAGCGGATGAAGACGCAAAAACCGTGCACTCTCCCGCAGTAAAACGCCTAGCTGAAATGAAAAATGCTGAGGCTGATGTGAAACAGGCTTATGCAGAAGTGAAAAAAGCCGAAGTTGACGTAAATGCTGCAAAAGACCCCGTCGAACGAGCAAATGCAGAAGAAAAGGTGGCGAGAGCTGAAGTGAAAAAGGCGGATGCGGAGATCAAAGTCGCAGAAGGTCGTGCAAAAGTGCAGGATACGGAGATCGCTAAAGCTGAAGTCGCAGTGAAAAAAGCCACTGCTGAAGAAAAAAGAGCGGAAGTGCTGGTCAAAACTGAAAAAGAAAGTGGTAAAAAAGTAGAAGCCGAAATTAAGTTGGCCGAAGCCCAAATGAAAACCGTGGAAGCGGAGGCGAAGCAGGCGACTGAAGAAGTGAAAGAAGCTCAGAAGAGCGTTAAATCAGCGCATTCTGCGGATGATAAATATGTTGCCTTGAAAAAAGTAGAGGCAAGCGAAGCTAGAGTGGTTGCAAAAGAGAGTGAACATTTGGCGAAGGCGGCAGAGATTGCGGTCAAACGCGTGGAAGCTGAGATGAAGCAGGTGGAATCCGAAGTGAAAGAGGCGAAATCCCCCGAACAAAGAGCGGATGCAAGCAGACGTTTGAGTGAAAAACAAGAGGAGTTGGCAAGTAAACGGAGCGATGCCGAACAAAAATCACATCATGCAGCGGTGTTGAGCGGGGAAGCCAATCAAAAAGAAGACGAGCATTTGGCGGAAAGTGCGCGACGGGATGAAAAAACATTGGCTACTTTTGCTGGGATTGACGTGACGACTATGAGTCCCGCTCGCATACAAGAGTTGATGTCAGTCCGCCATGCGTTTCTAAAAGGGAAATTGGATTCAGCTTTGCAAGTGTTAGCGGCAAATGCTAAAGCAGCAGATTTGCAGCCTTGTGGTGCGGCGAACGGGGATGTTTGTATTCAACCTTTCGCATCCTTTGATAAGTTTGTAACGGAGGTGGTTGCTCGCGTGAGATTGCCGTTTATGACCCCTACGACCTCATTTATACCTGAAATTGAACGCAAAATCGCGGTGGTTATTGGTAATAATGCATATCAAGATCCCGATATTCCCTCGCTCAATGGTGCGGTTCGGGATGCGGATGCTATCAGTAAAATACTGAAAGAAAAAATGGGCTACGATGTTCGTCTGATCCATAACGGTACACGGGCGGATATTGTGCGTACCTTAAATCAGGTTGCGGATGAAACAGGTTCAAAAGATAGTGTTGTTGTGTATTACGCTGGGCATGGTTATCAAATGGAAGATACGGGTATGGGGTACTGGATACCCAGTGACGGTTCCACCTCCAGTCCCGCCAATTGGATTTCAAATGCCGACATTAATAAGATGCTAAGCAGTATCCCCGCGAAACAAATGTTGATCGTTTCGGATAGTTGTTTTTCTGGTGCTCTCACGAATGAAGAAAAAGTGAGTTCTGAACTTACCTCTAAAGAGTCGCCCACTGAAATTTTAGGCAAACGCTCCGTGGTGGTTATGTCTTCGGGGGGTGAAGAGCCTGTAATGGACGAAGGGCGTGATGGACACTCTATCTTTACATGGCACTTAATGGATAAATTGAACAAACTGGGCAGTTATGAGCATGGGGCGGAAGTGTACGATCAAGTTAAAGCGGGTGTGACGCAAGATGGGATACCGCAAATTCCGCAATATGGTGCATCCGTCAGTGCGGGTCATAATGTGGGTGGAGAGTATCTGTTTGAGCTTCGTCAGTACTAATAATGCTGTACCGACAGGTGGCGTCTATAACTTAGGAGGCGTAAATTATGCGCCCCCCAAGGAGGTATGACCTTTAACAACTTATCGCCTTACATTGGTATTGGTTGGGGGAATCCTGAGGCACAAGATATGGGCTGGGGTTTTGTTGCCGATTTGGGGTTGTTGTACCAAGGAAATCCTAAAGCCAGCTTAACTTCAACGGGTGGCACTGCTGCATTTCAAACTGCGGTAGTTGCTGAACAAACTCAATTGCAAGCCGCATTAATGGGTTTACTTGCTATCCCGTTGCGATGTTAGGGCTTTCCTATTAGTGGTAAAGCGCACGGATTCATGCTTGAATGAACTTCATCGTGAATTGTTGATGAGTGCATGAACTTGTCGCACCCATAGTTTTAATGAGGTGCGACGGTCTTGAGTGAACCGTGAGTCTATGCTCCCATCAATAATCTTTCCCATAATTTGATTGCTGCCTCTGTGTTGATTTCCCCGTGAGTGATGCGGCAATGTCCGTCGTGGTTGAGGCGCAAGCGGTGCTGCGTTTTACGCAGGGTGCGGTAGAGGTCGCGCGTGGACTCGGCAAGATCGGCGGAAATTAAGTCTAATTGTCCTGCGAGTTTGAGTAAGGCTAAATTGCCGATGTCATCGGCGAGTTTTGGGTATGAATGCGCATAAGCCAAGACAAGGTATTGCACTATAAATTCAATATCCACCATGCCGCCGTGATCGTGTTTGATGTCGAATTTGCCGCTGGTATTGGGGTGACCCTCGTGCATTTTTTGGCGCATCGCCACTATCTCCGCACGCAGTGTGGATAGCTCTCGCGATTGGCACAGCACTTGACGGCGGATCGCTTCAAAAGCCGCACCGACTTGGGCGTTGCCCGCGCTGAATCGGGCGCGGGTGAGGGCTTGGTGTTCCCATACCCACGCGTGATGTTGTTGGTAGTCAGCGAAGGCTGCGACCGTACTGACCAATAAGCCACTTTCACCATTGGGACGTAGGCGTAAATCGGTTTCATATAAGCGTCCAGCGGTGGTGTAGCTGCTGAGCAATACGTTAATGCGTTGCGCCAGTCTGGCGTAGTTTTCTTGCGCGTCGGGGTGTTCGTCATCAAACAAGAAAATCAAATCCAAATCAGAGGCATAGCCTAATTCTCTGCCGCCTAATTTGCCGTAAGCGATGATGGCGAAGCGGGGTTCGTCGCAATGCCGTTTACGCGCATGTGTCCAGCAGAGACGCAAAGCGTGACGCAAAATTAAATCAGCCAGATCGCTCAGGTGGTCACTCAAGGTTTCTAGTGGCAGCAGACCTTGTAAATCCATCGCTAACAAATGAAAAATTTGTTCCTGTTGTATATGACGCAGCACATCCATTTGCCGCTCAAGATCATCGTGATGTTGCGCTAAGCGACTGCCCATCTCGCTATCCAACACAACCCAGTCGGGCGGTAAATACATTTCACGCGCATCCAGCAATTCATCAAATAGGGCAGGGTGCTGCGTTAAGTATTCTGCTGCCCAGCTACTGGCGGCCACCAGTGTGACCAGTCGCAGCAAAGCTTGTGGGTATTCGGATAGAAAGGCGAGGTAACTGGCGCGGCGGCTAATGGCTTCTAACAGGGTGAGCATACGGGCGAGCGTGGCATCGGGTTCGGCTTGCTGCGCGCTGAGGGTAATAAATTGCGGCAACAGCTTATTGACACGTTGCCGACTGGGTTCGGGCAATTGGCGATATCGTGTGCCATGGCGCAGTTGCAGCAGATGCGAGGTGGTATCGGTGACGGCGTGATAGTGGAGTTTGGTCAGTACGGCATGGAGCTCGGTTTCGTCTATATCTTCGTGCCAGACATCGACAGCCACTGCCTCTTGCGCCCCAAAAATTTGCTCGAATTGCGCACTGACAACGATGCGATGAGTATCGAGTTGCGTCAATAATCCCGCGTAGTCTGCATATCCCATGCCCAACGCTAAGCGTGCTTGATCGTCCGCAGAATCTGGAATGTCCTGCGTTTGTTGGTCATCCAAATACTGCAAACGATGTTCTAAGTTACGCAAAAAATTGTAAGCGGTGATGAGCTGTGTGACCGTTTCCGCGCTAAGTTGACCATCAGCCACTAACACTTGTAACACGCTGCGCGTCGGATAAATACGCAAGCGGGCATCACTGCCTCCCCGTATGAGCTGGAAAACCTGTGCGGTAAACTCGATTTCGCGTATGCCACCAGGGCCGAGTTTGATGTTATTGGAGCGATCGCGCCGTTGCACTTCTTGACGAATCTGACTGTGCAAGCTGCGCATCGAGTCAATTGCACCAAAGTCCATATACTTACGGAACACAAAAGGTTGCGTCAGCTTCATCAACTCACGCGTGGCAGGATGGTCAACAGGCGAAATCACCCGCGCTTTGATCCACGCGTAACGTTCCCATTCGCGTCCTTGGCTAATCAAATACTGCTCCAGCGCGGCAAAGCTCATCACCAAAGGCCCGCTGTCGCCGTAAGGGCGCAAGCGCATATCCACACGGAATACATAACCATCGCCTGTAACTTCGTGAATCAACCGTATCAGTCGTCGTCCCAGTCGGGTAAAAAAGTCGTGATTATCAATTTGGCGTGCGCCGTTGGTTGTGCCGTCTTCTGGATAGATAAAAATCAGGTCTATATCCGAAGAAACATTCAGCTCGCCGCCACCCAATTTTCCCATGCCAATAATCAGTAGAGACTGCGGGGTTTGAGTTTGCTCGCCGATAGGCTCGCCAAACTGGGCTTGCAAGAGTCGCATCAAGCAGCTTTGCGCGTGTTGTACGCAAATTTCTGCCAGCGCGGTCATCGCTTGTATCACTTCATCCAAATCACCTAAGCCATTCAAATCACGCAAAATCAGCTTCACCATCACGTGCTGACGCAGCTTACGCACGGCTTTTTCCAGCGCACTTTCATCGTTTAAATCCAAACCAAATCCGTTTAACAACATGAGCATTTCAGCGCGATCACATGGCGTGTGGTAATGCGCTTCCAACCAGCCCAAGAGTGCGGCATCTGCCTCTAAGATGCGCTTGGCATAGCGGCTGCATTGCTTGGTTTTGGTCAATAAAGGTAGAAAGTCAACGAAAGCGGTGGTTTGGGTGTTCATAGTGATAGGCTTCAAGTTAGAATGTGCGTCTGCATGATGCGTGGCGGGTATCGTAGCACAGTTGTAGCACTGGTTTTAAGTCGAACAAGCGGACTGACTTCACTTTAATATTGAATGAGCCGTTCGTTATTGCGCCACGTCTGTCATTAACCCATCATCGAAACTGAATGTCAAAATTGACTTTACTTACCCGACTCTGGAGCTGCTTTACGTGGCTGGCGCGCGTTGCGTCGCGGGTCGTCATGGGTGCGGCTTTGTTGTTGGCGACAGCCATTTTGGTATTACGTTATCTGTTGTTGCCCAATATAGAGCACTATCATCAGCGTATTACAAACAAGGTGTCGCAAGCCATCGGTGCACCTGTGACGATAGGGCAGATTGAAGCGGATTGGCACGGGGTGGATCCCCGTATGACGTTGCGCAAGGTGCAGGTGTTTGATGCGCAACATCGTGCCGCATTGGTGTTGCCCGAAATCAACATTCACCTCTCTTGGTTATCACTGCCCACGCTGCAAATACGTTTAGATCTGTTAGAAATCAATCACGCAGAATTGCAAGTGATGCGGGATCTCGACGGGCAGATTTTTATAGGTGGCATTGCGCTGGCACAAAAAGGCAACAACAACGATATGTCGGATTGGTTGTTGCACCAATCAAATATTGTGGTGCGGGATGCCAGAATTGTCTGGCAAGATGACAAACGGGGTGCGCCGCCCTTGGTATTAAATGCCGTCAACCTACGTCTTTCCAGTAAATTTGACCGCCATCGCTTTGCTTTATTGGCCAGCCCCGATCCTCAGCTCTCCACCCCACTTGATGTGCGCGGTGATTTTGTGGGACACAGTTTCGACCAACTTAACCGTTGGCGAGGGCAGATTTTTACCCAGTTAACGTATGCGGACATTACTGCGTGGCGGCCTTGGTTTAATTTGCCACAAGAGTTTAGCGAAGGGCAAGGGGGCTTGCGTGGTTGGATGCAAATCGCTGAAGGCAAAATTACCCATCTTATTGGCGATTTGGCGGTGCAAAATGTGATCACCAAGCTGGCGAATGACGTACCTGCTATGGTGCTGCATCGCTTGAATGGTCGGGCGATGTGGCAGGATATTGGCGGTGGTTTTGAGATTAAGACGCAAAAGTTGACCATGAGTCTGAAGAATGGCACGACCTTGCCGACCACGGATTTGGTGGTGCGGATTGTTGATGCCAAAGCCGATGCGCCCGCACAAGGCGAAATACGCGCCAATCTTTTGCAATTAGAAACTTTGGTCAGCTTGGCGAACTTCGTCCCGATTCCTAAACACTGGCGCGCCCAGCTGGATAGTTTCGCGCCGCACGGTAAAGTCAGCAATCTGGATGCGCAATGGTCTGGGGGCGCGAATAACATACAACACTTTAAAATTAAAGGTGATTTTGACAAATTTGGCGTGCACCAAGTGGGTGTGTTGCCAGGATTTGATAACCTGACCGCAGATGTGGAGGGCGATGATAAAGGCGGTAAAGTACGCGTGCAATCCCGTCAGTTTTGGTTAAATGCGGTAGGGATACTGCGCGAACCTGTCATCGTCGATAGACTCGATAGTCTATTGACTTGGACGCATCTAGATAAAGAGTGGACACTCAATGTGAGTCAGTTGGCGGCTGCGAATGCAGATTTGGCAGGTACGGCTCAGATTCAATATCACACCGCACGGAATTCGCCAGGAGTGCTGGATTTAACCGTGCGCTTGGATCGAGCCAATGTCCGACAAGCTGCGCGTTACACCCCGTTGTTTGCCGTGACGCGCGCCGTGAGCGACTGGCTGCACGAGGCTATTTTATCGGGAACAAGTCAGGATTTTTATTTGCGCATTAAGGGAAATCTGAAGGATTTTCCATTTGAGGACAATGGTATTTTTGAGTTGAGTGCGGGGGTGAAAGAGGGCGCGATACGCTTTTCGCCAGACTGGCCGCCCATCGAAAAAGTCGCTGGCAACCTCTTGTTGCAGGGTAAGCAGTTGGCTTTCAACACCTTGGATGCCGATATGTACGGCATTCCCTTGTCCAATGTGAGTGTGCAATTACCTGATTTAATGGCTAAAAATACCGTTTTGCTGATTAAAGGGGAAGCAACGGCGGACGCACAAGCGTTTCTGCGTTTGGCGCACATCAGCCCTGTGCTGGGGTATTCGCAAGGCTTTACGGATCGTGTTGTGGCGAATGGCGATGGACATCTCGATATTTCAGTGCGCATTCCGCAGGTGGGGGGAAATTTTGCAGAAGTCAAAGGACGTTATTCTTTTGATAATCATGAAATAGATTTAGGCGGCAATGTCCCTAAATTACATCATGCCAAAGGCGAATTGCAGTTTACCCAAAATGGTATTCAGCTGCATGAAGCAACCGCCGAGATTCTAGGCGATCCAGCTGTGATAGATGTTTATACTAAAGAGGGAGCTGTATATGCCGATGTGCGTGGCAACAGCCGTGTTGAAGCATTACGTGCTTTGTATCCGCATCCTGTTTGGGCATATTTAGACGGTCAATTCCCGTGGGAAGTGAATGTGGCGGTGAAGCATAAAGTCCCTCACATGGTTTTCCATACTGATTTAGTGGGGCTGCATTCGACTTTGCCCTCGCCCTTTGGCAAAGCGGTGACTGAAGCGCAGATGCTGCATGTCGATAAAAGAACAGAAAGCCGTGTGTCTATGCCCGATCAAGAAATCGTGTCGGCAAAGCTAGGCAATTTGTTAACGGCACATTTGCAAGGTCAGCAGGATAATGCTGCACCCATGAACTGGCGAGGCACGGTTAATTTTGGTGCTCAAGGCGAGTCCAACGATCAAGCGGGTATTGTTGTGACGGGTGACATGCCCACCTTGTCGCTACAAGGCTGGGAGGGATTGGCAGCAGGTTCATCCAAAGGTAAATTGCCGCTCACGGTGAAAAATTTGCATGTGGGTGCGTTGACAGGGTACGGGCAAGCTCTACATAACGTGAAGGTTAACGCTCATCAGACCGACGCGGGTTTACTCGTGCAATTGGCGAGTCCCGCGTTGACAGGGGATATAGTCTGGCAGTCTGAAGGGGAGGTGCCTAAGCTGAAGGCGAATTTGCAAAATTTGAATTGGCAAGGCGATGCAGCAAGTGTGCCACCTTCACCCGAAACGCCTGTTGCTGAAACACAGACTGCTGCGGTAACGATACAGCCTGGCAAATTACCCGCCTTGGATGTCTCCATTGCGCATTTGCAAATTAAGAATAAGCAGATAGGGAAAGTGCAGTTAGAGGGGCAACCTGAAGGGAATGACTGGCGGTTGAGTCAGTTGCAGGTTACGAATCCTGACGGCACTGTGACAGCAGACGGTGTGTGGTATGGCGTAAATCCCCGCACGGAACTGAATGCGGTGTTGGCAATTAGTGATGCAGGCAAGGTATTGGGGCGTTCTGGCTACCCCAAAACGGTGGAAAAAGGCAGTGGCAAACTCGCTGCCAAACTGGCTTGGGCTGGAACGCCGATGGCATTTAATTTTGCGACTTTGAATGGTTCACTTAAGCTGGATACAGGCAATGGACGTTTTCTAAAAATTGAGCCTGGTATTGCCAAACTATTGGGTGTGTTAAGTTTACAAGCCTTGCCGCGCCATATTTCATTGGACTTCACGGATATATTCAGCGATGGCTTCCAGTTTGATAATATCAACGGCAATGCCTTGATTAAAGATGGGGTGATGAGTACCCAAGATTTGCATCTTGACGGCTCTGCCGCAAAAGTAACCATGTGGGGCAATGTCGATTTAAACCATGAAACACAACAGTTGCGGGTAGAGGTGTTGCCTGCGATTGGCGAAAGTGTGTCGCTGCTAAGCGGTTTTGCAGGCGGACCTGTTGTGGGGGTCGGGGCGTTGATTTTCACAAAAGTGTTGGGTAATCCATTCGATAAGCTGGTTTCATTTCAATACAATATCAGCGGGACATGGAGTGAACCAATTGTGGTGAAGGTGGGACAAACGCCCGTCAAAGTGGTGAAGCCGCCGCCCAACGTCGCCCCTGTGGTGCCAGAAAACAACTCAAGCAAATAGTTTTTTAAACGGAAAGGTAGTTATGCCAGCAGGTCAATCCATCCCTCGTCTTCAGTCCAGCTATAAAGTGGCTGCGATTCAAATGGCTTCAGGTCCCAATGTATCAGGCAATCTGAGCGAAGCACGTCGTCTCATTGCAAAAGCCGTTGACCAAGGTGCGCGGCTCGTTGTCCTCCCTGAATTTTTTGCCATTATGGGCTTGACCGAGCTGGATAAAATTCAGGTGCGCGAACAGGAAGGTAGCGGGCAAATCCAAACTTTCCTGAGCGAAACCGCGCGGTACTACAAAATTTGGCTGGTGGGCGGGTCGATTCCCTTGGCGGCGAGTACGCCCGACAAAGTATTGAATAGCTGCTTGGTGTATAACGATGCGGGTGAGCAAGTGGCGCGCTATGACAAAATTCACTTGTTTAACCTAGAGTTAGGCACGGAAAACTATCATGAAGCCAAAACTATTGAGCCTGGTAACCAGGTTGTGGTGGTGGATAGCCCGTTTGGTCGGATTGGATTGGCGGTGTGTTATGACCTGCGCTTCCCTGAGCTTTTCCGTGCCATGAAAGACGTGGACGTGATCGTGTTGCCTGCCGCCTTTACTGAAACCACGGGCAAAATGCACTGGGACGTGTTGATACGCGCCCGCGCCATTGAAAATTTGGCATATGTGATCGCGTCGGCGCAAGGCGGTTATCACGTCAATGGTCGCGAAACCCATGGCAACAGCATGGTGGTGGATCCTTGGGGGCGGGTGTTGGATCGCTTGCCACGGGGTTCTGGCGTGGTGGTGGCGGAAGTCAATCCTAACTATCAAGCCAGCCTGCGCAACAGTTTACCCGCACTCAGCCACCGTACTTTGTATCAGTGCTAACGTAACTCCCCTCGCCCACGTGTGGGAGAGGGGGAGAGGGAATGCGCCCAAAAAGCCCCTCTCCCTAACCCTCTCCCGCAAGCGGGCGAGGGAATTGATGTCCTAAGTTGCCGCCGTCCCTCACTCAATCCAACTGTTTAAATACCCACCATGACTCCAAACGATTCTTTATTCTCCACCGCTGAAAAAACATTATGGCTTCCCTATTCTTTGGACGCGGGCAAAATCGAGCGCGTGTTCGGACAGATGATGGCGCATCAGTTAGATTATGCCGATTTGTATTTCCAATACAACCGCTCGGAAAGCTGGTCGCTGGAAGAAGGTATTGTCAAATCGGGCAGTTTTAGCATCGACCAAGGTGTGGGCGTGCGTGCGGTGTCGGGCGAAAAAACCGCCTTTGCCTATTCTGATGACATCAGCCTAGACGCGCTGGAAAGTGCCGCTAAAGCTACCCGCGCCATCGCCGCGCAAGGCGAAAATCGCAGCGTGCCGCTGTTGAAAAAAGGCACGCACCGTGATTTATATTTGCCGCACGACCCGATTGCCAGTTTAAAAGACACCGAAAAAGTCGCGTTGTTGGAACGCATCGAAGGCTACGCCCGCGCCCTTGACCCCCGCGTGGTGCAAGTCATGGCAAGCTTGTCGGGCAGTTATGGCGAAGTGTTGGTGGCGCGCAGTGATGGCTTGATGAACGCCGACATTCGTCCCTTGGTACGCTTGTCACTGACTGTGATTATTGAAAGCAATGGCAAGCGCGAGCAAGGCTCGTCGGGCGGCGGTGGCCGTTTTGGCTATGCGCACTTTGACGACGCGCTGTTGCACCAATACGCCGCCGAAGCGGTGCATCAAGCGGTGATTAACCTCGATGCCGCGCCCGCGCCCGCTGGCAATATGACCGTGGTACTCGGCAACGGCTGGCCTGGTATTTTGTTGCACGAAGCGATTGGACACGGCTTGGAAGGCGACTTTAACCGCAAAGGCAGCTCCGCGTTTGCAGGTCGCGTCGGCGAACGCGTCGCGGCGGAAGGGGTGACCGTGGTCGATGACGGCACGCTGGCTAACCGTCGCGGCTCATTGCAAATGGATGATGAAGGCAACGAAACGCAATGCACCACCTTGATTGAAAATGGGATTTTAAAAGGCTATTTGCAAGACAGTCACAATGCGCGCCTCATGGGTGTGCCAGTCACAGGCAATGCACGACGTGAATCTTTCGCCCACTTGCCCATTCCGCGCATGACCAACACCTATATGCTCAACGGCAATCGCGACCCGCAAGAAATCATCGCCTCGGTTAAAAACGGACTGTACGCGGTCAACTTCGGCGGCGGGCAAGTGGATATTACTAACGGCAAATTCGTGTTCTCCACCTCGGAAGCCTACATGATCGAAGACGGCAAAATCACCCATGCCGTCAAAGGCGCAACCCTCATCGGCAACGGCCCCGACGTATTAACCCGCATCTCCATGATCGGCAACGACATGAGCTTAGATCCTGGGGTCGGGACGTGTGGCAAAGAAGGACAAAGCGTGCCAGTCGGCGTGGGACAACCGACGGTGAGGATTGATGGGTTGACGGTGGGGGGGACGGTGTAGCCATTCGTATCGGACAATTAAACGGGATGAACTTAATGAGCGAACAAAAATTACCACTGACTTCTTTTGCATTGGGCGGGTATCGCAGCTTTGGCGACGTGCAACGATTTGAGCAACTGGCAAAAATCAACTTGCTCATTGGTCAAAACAATTGCGGAAAATCAAATGTGTTGCGGTTTTTACGCGACGTTTTCTTTAATAAAATTGACCTTGGTGTACTAGATAAACATCTCTCTTTGGGAAAACCCTTCATCATTGGTTGGGCAATTCCCCCTGCTGTTGTTTGGGATGAAAGTGAGTACGCTGAAGCAAAAAATATCGCCGAAAAAATATTCCGAAAAAGGATTGAATTGGATAAAACTGAAAAAGTTTGGTTTTATTTAGACGAGTCCAGAGCAAGCATTACCCGTTATTGGAATAGCACGTTCCAAGCAACTGACGAGAGCAGTATCAACCTCTTCACCGACCAAGAACTATTGGTTTTAATGGAAAAATTATCCTCTTTATCTTCATCTTTTGGGGTTGCGCCTCCTCCAAGAGAAACTGTAATAAATCAACTTATTAAAATTTACCTTATTAAATTAGCACGTCAGCCCGCTACTATTCGCCCTATCCTCATACCTGCCATTCGTCAAATTGGTAAGCCAGATAGCATTTCCGAAGAATTTAACGGGGAAGGCATTATTAACCGATTGGCAAAATTAGAACGCCCCGACGATCATTTAAACCAAACCGACAGGGTCAATTTTGGCAAAATCCAAACCTTTTTACGCAATGTCATTGATAACAAAACGGCAACTATTGAAATCCCGCATGGTCGAGAAACAATTCACGTCAAAATAGATGACAAAATTTTGCCACTGGAATCTTTAGGGACGGGTATTCACGAGGTCATTATTCTGGCTACGGCGGCAACAATTTTGGAAAATACCGTGATTTGCATGGAAGAACCTGAATTACACCTCAACCCGCTGCTCCAAAAAAAGTTGGTGCGTTATCTACAAAGCACTTCTAACCAATACTTCATTACCACCCATTCCGCCGCCTTGATGGACACGCCCGATGCGGAGATTTATCACATTCGCATGGAAAATGGGCAGTCGATTGTGGAAAGGGCAACGATGGATAGCACTCGCTCAGAAATTTGCAGAGATCTTGGCTACCACCCTTCAGATTTTTTGCAATCCAATTGTGTAATTTGGGTTGAAGGCCCATCCGATCGTATCTATTTGAACTATTGGATTAGAAATAAGGATTCTTCATTGGCTGAAGGCATTGATTATTCCATTATGTTTTACGGAGGGGCACTTATTGCACATCTGTCAGCTAAAGAAATAAGCGAAGAACCCGACTCCGAAGAAGAAACAGGCGAGAAATTAATGAGCGAAGAACCCGACTTCGAAGAAGAAACAGGCGAGAAATTGACGAAAAATACTTTGATTTTTTTACCTCATTTGAATCGCCGAAGCTACATCGTGATGGATAGCGACAAAAAATCGCCTGATACAGAACTAAAACCCGCAGTAAGCAAATTGGTTGAACAATTTGGCAAGGAATTTTCTTGGGTAACTAAAGGACGAGAAATGGAAAACTACCTGCCATGTACACATATCGAAGATGCTATAAAAAAAGTTAACCCAAATACAAAATATACGTTTTTTGGCGTTGAGTCCAACCCAACTGACTACGACAGACTTTTAACTATTGAAAGAAAAAAATCAACCGCGAAAACACAATCAAGCAGTAAAGTGGGCATCGCTCATCACATCGTCGACAAATACCCTGCCGACTTTTCACGTTTAGACCTCAAAGAACAAGTTGGAAAACTGGTGGCGTTTATCAAAGATTCCAACCCATAAGGCGGATTCGCCGCAAGACAATCCACCATTTTTCTCCTCTACGATGCTCACATTATGCTCTATCTAAAATGCACGCTTGAAGTCCAAAAAGTCATCGGTCTGCGTAAGGAAAACCTTGCTGCATCCACCGAAACCGATGCGTTGCTGGGCAACTGGTATGTCAATCGCTTTGATATTGGTCACCGCAAGGCGTTTATCTTTATGAGTCAGTCAACCTTGTTGTCGTTTATGCTCTTTCAAGGGGAAATACCCACGACACAAGAGCGGCTGCCGACTATGTTGCTGGCGGGGTTGCAACAATTGCTGGAAATGCGCGGGATTCCAAACGAGGCTATCATGCGGGCGTTCCGTCATTGCGAGACAGCCGCTTTTGCAAAAACTGACAGTCGAGCTGATTTGGGTTCACTCAATGACCTCGTTCACCACTATCAATGGCGTATCGAATATGAGGGTGGACTTGGGTTACGTGATCTGACCCGTATCATCATGTCGATAAACGAAATGCCACAGCGCAGATTAGGATGGGGTTCATCGTGGGATGCGGTGCAAAGTAAGCTGAGTAACCTATCCTGAACCGTTATTGCCACCCTACCCAGCTTTTCCACACTTGACGAATCCCCCTAAAACCAACAGACTAGCGACCTGACCAGTTGATACCAGAGGTGTGCGATGCAAACTTGGCAAGTGCAAGACGCGAAGGCGCGGTTTAGTGAGTTTTTGGAGGCGTGTTTGGCGGAGGGGCCGCAGATGGTGACCAAGCGCGGGGCACAAGCGGCTGTATTGATTCCCGTGGAGGTTTGGGAGCGTTTGCAAGCGGCAGCAAAACCGTCGCTGAAACAGCTTTTGTTATCCGATAGCAACCGCGCAGATTTAGAACTACCTGCACGCGGTCAAGCACGGCGGCGTATCGTGCAAGCGGTTGAATAATCATGTATTTGCTGGATACCAATATTATTTCCGAGCTGCGCCGCCCAAAACCACACGGCGGGGTGGTGGCATGGCTGGAGTCGGTTGAAGATAAAGACCTGTATCTTTCCGCCGTCACCTTGGGTGAAATTCAGGCGGGCATTGAACTCACCCGCACACAAGATGCCGCCAAAGCCGCACAGATTGAACAGTGGTTAAACCAAGTTGCCCAAACATTCAATGTGTTGCCCATGGACGGCGGGATTTTCAGGGCATGGGCAAAACTCATGCACCACACCTCCGACACCTTGTACGAAGACGCAATGATCGCCGCCACCGCACAAGTACATCACTTAACCGTCGTCACGCGCAATGTCGCTGATTTTCGGACGTTTAACGTCGAATTGCTGAATCCGTTTGAGGTCTGTCGCTAGGGAATCAATGGGGTCAGACTCCAATACTGCTACTGCAAATAATAATTGCTTAATAATCAATATAATATAAAGAAACGACAATTTGTTGCCAATGTTTTTTATAGCAATTTCAAGCCGAAATTTTATACTAACTGCTTAATCTAATTGATTTTCGCGTAAAGAGTTCTTGGTTTTGATGGACAGATTAATGTGCAACACATTGATAATAATGAATTAAGTTATTTGCGGTAGCAGCATTGGGGTCAGACTCGATTGATTTTAACTTGTTGATTTTGTTGTTGTAAAAATACAACTGTAGGTTGGGTTGAGGTACGAAGCCCAACGTTACCGCGTCAATTTTTTGGGCTTCGCTGACGCTCAACCCAACCTACGCACCTGCCGCTTGCCAAAGGTGAAATGATGAGAGCCGAATACGATTTTTCAAAATCCACAAAAAACCCTTACACCGCGCAACTCAAAAAGCAAATTACCATTCGTCTGGACGAAGAGTGCATCAACTATTCAAGGGCATTTCCGAAGGGATTGGTATTCCCTATCAAAGCCTCATCAACTTGTATCTTCGGGATTGCGCAGAATCACACCGCACGTTGAATCTTAAGTGGAAGTAGCCCGTATGCAGTGAAACGAAACACGGGATTTTCCCGCTAAACCCTGTATTTCGCTGCGCTGCATATAGGCTGCGGAACTTGACGAATTTCCCAAAAGCAACAGACTGGCGATCTGACCAGTTGATACCAGAGCTGTGCGATGTACACTTGGCACGTGCAAGGGCTGAGCATATCGCGTGTATTCAGCTCGTGCTTTACCGCGCAAATCGCGTGTTTTACAGTAAACCGCGCTCTGCAAAAGAAATGGTCGTGCCCATGGCGACAATAAAGTGATCCAAGACGCGCACTTCAACCAATGCCAAGGCTTGTTTTAAAGTGGCGGTCAGTCGCTCATCCGCTGCACTGGGTTCGGCTACGCCTGAGGGATGGTTATGGGCAAAGATCACCGCCGCCGCGTTGTTTGCCAGCGCACGTTTCACCACTTCGCGCGGATAAACGCTGGCTTGCCCCAATGTACCTTGGAACAATTCTTCCGACGCAATCACGCGATGTTGCGTGTCCAAAAACAGCACCACAAAGACTTCTTGATGCCGTCCCGCCAACAGTAATTGCAGATAGTTGCGCACAACATGTGGTGAATTCAGTGCATCCCCGCGTTGCATTTCTTCATGCAATGCGCGACGTGAAAGTTCAATCACGGCTTGCAGTTGCACAAACTTCGCTTGTCCCAAGCCGAGAATCTCGCAAAATTCGGTTTCAGAGGCGGCAAATAGCTGAGTCAATGTGCCAAACTTTGTCATCAGCTCTCGCGCTAAATCCACCGCACTTTTGCCTTTCACGCCTACCCGCAGAAAGATCGCTAACAATTCTGCATCAGACAAAGCCGCCGCACCTTTTTGCAATAGTTTTTCGCGGGGGCGATCACCTTCTGGCCAATCGGTAATGGACATCTTGCTCTCCTTGTAAGCGGAAGCGATAAAGAAACCTTTTTGCAGGTGATGTGAACGTACGGTCTTGCCGATTGTGACACATTGCCCTATCCTGTCGAATCTGATCGACTTCGACCATTTTATTGTGCGATATTTTAACCATTTCTTACTACTGCTGATGGTCGTTTTTACCACAGCTTGTGCCACGACACCACCGCCGAAACCGCCTTCACCGCCACCCGTTGTGCCGCCTCCTGTCGCGCCTGTTGTGATTGAGCAGCCCAAACCTAAACCCGTGCGCCCAAAACCCGCGCCGCCCAAGTTGATCGTGCCGCCTGCGCCCCCCGCTGCGTCAGCAACCGACCCACAAATTCACGCGCTGGTCGTGAAGCTATTTCCTGATAAAGTTCAGTTCAAAGACGGTTGGGCAAATGATATTCAAACTGCATTCAAAGCCTTACAGATTCCACCGACAACAGAAAACTTCTGTGCAGTGATTGCCATTATTGGACAAGAATCTGGTTTTCAAGCTGATCCTGTTGTGCCGAATTTACCCACGATTGCTTGGCGCGAGATCCAACAGCGTAGTGAAAAATACAGCATTCCTAAAACGGTGTTGGATTGGTCTTTGAGCACCAAGTCTCAGGACGGGCGAACCTATCATACGCGCATAGACGCACTTAAAACCGAGAAGGAACTGAGCGATTTAGTCGAGGAAATTATCGAAAGCGTGCCAGCAGGCAATAAGTTGTTTCACAACTATAACCCTGTCCATACGGGTGGACCGATGCAAGTCAGCGTGGCATTTGCCGAAGGTCATGCCCAAGTTCGCCCTTATCCTTATCCCATTCCACGTAGCCTGCGCAGTGAAGTGTTCACCCGTCGCGGTGGAATTTATTTTGGCTCCGCGATTCTGCTCGATTATCCTGTACCCTATCAGGACATCCTCTATCGCTTTGCCGATTTCAATGCGGGTCGCTACAGCAGTCGTAATGCCGCTTTTCAGCATGCCTTATCCCGTGTGAGTGGTCAGGAAATCGCCTGTGATGGCGATTTGTTACGCTACAAAAATGGCAGCCCGTCTGATGAACCGAGCAGTACCTTGAAGATTTTACTGTCCATGTCTACGACGTTGAAAATGAGTGATGCCGACATACAACGCGATGTGTTGCTGGAAAAAGCCACGAATTTTCACGAAACCACGCTCTATACTCGCGTCTTTGGCTTGGCAGAGAAGGCAGGGAAAATGCCGCGCGCTACACTGCCCGAAATTGACATTAAGAGTCCAAAGTTTAAACGAAAGTTGACGACGCAATGGTTTGCCACCCGCGTGGATACGCGCTTCCAAACTTGTTTGCAACAAGGGGGCGTTAGTCGAGGCGTTAAAACAAAGTAACCATGTGCAGATCGTGTCCTGACGTTTTTTTCTTGTAAGATGCCGTCCATCATGAAAACAAATAAACAAGTGATTTTAGGGGTGACGGGTGGCGTGGCGGCGTATAAGGCGGCGGAGCTGTTGCGCGAATTGATGCGGCAAAACATCAGCGTACAAGTCGTGATGACCGAAGCGGCTTGCCATTTTGTCACGCCCACCACATTTCAAGCCTTGTCGGGCAAGCCAGTCTATATCGACCAATGGGATGCCCGCGAACCCAATAACATGGCGCATATCAATCTCAGTCGCACCGCCGATGCCATTGTGATTGCCCCCGCCAGTGCTGACTTTATGGCGAAACTCGCGCATGGGTTAGCGGATGACTTACTCTCCACCTTGTGTTTGGCGCGCAATTGCCCCTTGCTGGTCGCCCCCGCCATGAATCGTGAAATGTGGCTCAATCCCGCCACGCAGCGCAACGTCGCGCAGTTGCAAGCAGATGGCATCCAGGCGTTAGGTCCTGACAGTGGTTTGCAAGCCTGTGGCGAATCGGGAATGGGGCGGATGTTGGGTGTGTCCGAACTGACACACTCCATCACTGATTTTTTGCATCCTGTTTGCTTGCCGCAGCCCTTTTTAGGCAAAACCATCTTAATGACAGCGGGACCAACGTATGAAGCCATCGACGCAGTGCGCGGCATCACCAATCGCAGTTCGGGAAAAATGGGTTATGCCATTGCCCAAGCCGCCGTAGAGCTGGGCGCGCAGGTGATTTTGGTTTCAGGACCCACCGCGTTACGCACCCCGCAGGGCGTACAACGCTTGGATGTGCAAAGTGCCGCACAAATGCTCGCGGCTGTGCAACAGCGCGTGGCGGAGTGTGATATTTTTATCGGCGTGGCGGCAGTGGCGGATTACCGCGTGGTCGCGCCCAGCGAACAGAAAATCAAAAAAAGCCATCAGAATCTGACGCTAGAATTGGTACCCAATCCTGATATTTTGGCGTATGTTGCCAGCCTGCCGCAGCCACCGTTTTGCGTCGGTTTCGCCGCAGAAAGTCAAAATCTAATGGAATATGCCGAGCAAAAACGCCGTGCGAAAAAATTGCCACTCTTGGTGGGCAACCTTGCGCAAACGGCAATCGGCAGTGATGACAATGAGTTGTTGCTATTTGACGATACAGGCTGCCATCCTTTACCCAAGGCGGACAAACTCACGTTGGCGCGCCAATTATGGCAACATATTCAAGGCATGATGCCCTAAGGGCATTGGAAATTCTATTAAAATGGGAAGTGAGAAGGGTAAATCCTTAGGCTCTCTCCCCTTCAAGGGGAGAGTTGGAGAGGGGATGGAGTGAATCTGCCCTTGAAGGAGAGGGAGATTGCTCACTTGTGCCACTATGATTCACAAAGAGCCGTTATTATTTCTTTCTCCCTTGCACAATCCATTTATCAAACCCTTTCAAGGAGTCTCAATATGAAAAACAAACCCGTCGTCGATGTCAAAATTTTGGATTCCCGCTTACAGGGCAACCTCCCCAGCTACGCCACCGCTGGGTCGGCGGGTATCGACTTACGCGCCTGCATAGAGCAAAGCGTCGTGATACAACCTAAACAATGTGAACTCATCCCCAGCGGCATCGCCATTCATCTTGCCGATCCAGGTTACGCCGCGATGATTTTGCCGCGCTCAGGTTTAGGACATAAACACGGCATCGTCTTGGGCAACCTCGTTGGGCTGATTGATTCTGATTACCAAGGGCAAATTTTCGTATCATTATGGAATCGTAGCCAAATTCCTTTCACCCTAATGCCCATGGAACGCATGGCGCAACTGGTGATCGTCCCTGTGATGCAAGCACAATTCAATTGTGTAGAAGCTTTCCCTTTAAGCGAACGCGGCACAGGCGGATTTGGTAGTACGGGTAAACATTAAGGAATGTTGATAAGCGGTGGGGATGCACAATGCTACGATGCTAGACCTGACCCTAAGGTTCACCCTAAGGTTCCTTGCACGCTAGCGCATGTTTGAACGGCTAGGATTCTGTTTCTGAAACTGGGCAACGTTCTCCGAAAAAGTCATTGCGCTCGAAGGATCCATCAGTCCAAGAACATATGATGCAGTTTGGTGATCGAAACTGTGAGGGTCAAAGCCTCTCGGACAGAAGGTAGAGGTGCTTCTGTATCCTGTGTTGACCACTTCGGCTTTCGAAAAAGCACCGAGTACCTCGCCAGTGCGTCGATCCCGAATAGTGATTTCTTCAACATAGAAGCCGCTATCCTTGTCTTTCGCTTCAGTTATGCCCTTCTGTTCGATTTCGTACTGTGCCATTGATTCGCTGGTTTCCTCGGAAATCCAGTTGCTGCGACCTTGCACGAATGCCGCCTCGCCATTTTTCTTACGGTGTCTCACAAAAGCCTCTTGGCCTTTTGAAATCTCCCAAGGCTTTCGATTGACCTCGACGAAATCTAGCTTATCCAACAGTGCAAACGGCAAATTGCCCCACTGAAGAAAAAGGACGCTCTTAGCGTCATTGGCAGTCCTATGGATATCAATCCGCGTCATTTGACAAAGTTCTTCGAAGCGGGCGGACTTTTGGAAATTCGCATTGGCGACATTCTGAATCATCGCACTCTTAGTTGAATAGACCCATGCGAAAAAGGCGGCTGGTGGAATCAGTGACAAGAAAGCAATAACCACTCCATATGTAAGCCAACTATCAGTAGTGGCGTGGCCGCGATCAACTCGCTGGGTTTGATCTGAGTGCGTGGATCGAGCTGCCAACCATGCGGAGCCGCATGCAAGAGAAATCCAAGAAGGAATGGCAACGATTCCCCCGATAGCTGCCAATGCATAGGTCGCTCCACCTCCTGGAACCATCGGCGAGAGAACGCGGAGTCCTGCATACAAGGTAAGTACAACGTTGGCAATTCCAAATAGGGCATGAATTCCTAGGCTGGGACGAATGTGGCGTTCCGCCCGAAGTCCCTTAAGCAGCAGGTAGATCAGCATTGCAGGAATCCAATAGTTGGCACAAATGGTGGCGATGACCTGCTGGTAGGGGGGAAGCGATCGCATCACTGCTGGATCAAAAATCAGCACCATCACCTTGCCTCCAGGTGAAGCAATCGCTGAGATCAGAAAAGCCCATCCAAGAGCCAAATTGAACATAGATATTCCTTGATTCGATTATTTTTAATAATGAAAATCTGAAACACACCTGCGATGCTTGGAAATTCTGCTACCTCACATCCTCACAGATTGCTTGAGCAAGTCGTAGATCGCTTGCGCGTGGGTCAAAGAGGGCAGCTTCGCATTTGATTTTCCGAAATCATACCATGTCGCCCACGCACTATCGGGTTCTGATCTTGCAGTATTTCATTTTGGACATTGGAGTAAATCGAAATAATGACAGTACAATTAGCGCGAGCGGCGTGAATGTTGCGATGCTAGACCTGACCCTAGATTTCTGAGTCTAGGTTATTTACCAGAAAGTGATGCATCGAAGAAATCAAGTAACGCCTCTTGATATTTGGTGCCAAAGCGCGACGTAAGTGCTTCGATATGCCCTCCGCCCTCTACCGTGATCATTGATTTTGGCTCACGCGCTTTGTCGAATAACTTAACTGAATGAGTATATGGAATGACAGGATCAGATGTGCCATGCAGTAAGAGCAATGGGATTGGAGCAATGTTGGCAATGTAGCGTTCTGCACTATAGGTATCGTCCACTAAAGCACCCGCACCGTAAATTTTGTCGTTTGCGATAGAAGCGTAGGAATAGAAGGTAGACTCGATCGCAATCGCTTTCACACCTGAGCGGTTTCCTGAACCGACGACTGCGATTGCATTTGTGCCGCCTAGGCTTTGTCCCAGAACGAGTAGGCGTTCTGGGGCAACATCTTTTCGTGAACGAACGTAGTTCAACGCAGCATTTGAGTCTTCGAACACACCTTTAGGATCAGGGGTTCCTTGCGACTTACCGTACCCGCGATAGTCAAAAACAAACACGTTGAAACCGCGCTGCGGCAACCAGCTTACAAATTGCCACTGTGCAGATATATTTTGAGCATTGCCGTGAAAGTGAATAACGGTGCCTTTTGCGTTCTTCGGATCTTGGTATCCCGTTGCAGGTATAAACCATCCAGTTAATCGTGTTCCGTCGCTGCTTGTAAATTCGACATTCTCAAACTTTAGACCAACACTGGTCGGTGTACTATAGAGAACGCTATCAGGGTAATAGAATGGACTTGAAACGCATCCTGTGAGTAACAATGACAGGAACAGTATAGTGGACCCCGAATTTCAGACAGTGAATTAAGATGGTAGCCTGCAGTAAAAGAGGAGCAGGTGATGAGTGAAAGCCGACGTAAAAACTTCACGGGCGAGTTCAAGGCGAAAGTGGCACTTGA
>JAQTYN010000087.1 GCA_028688275.1 Gallionella sp.
CGCTCCTTGCTCTCCCACGGGCTTGATGTCCCAGAGGGGTATCGAACTGCCGTACCGAACCAGATAAGATTAACTAACAAAAAACTAACCTTGTCTAGCAAACTAAGCATACAAGGGGCTGGGGGAGCGGGCGGTGGTTTTATCGAAACCTCCGCCGCTCACGTTAAAGTTGCCAATGACGCGCATATCACCACGTTTGCCGCACAGGGCGTGTCGGGTAATTGGTTGATTGATCCGTCTGACTTCATCATTGCTGCAACGGGGGGAGACTTGACAGGTGCGGCACTTGTTGCCAATCTTGCTACTACCAGCGTGACCATTTTGAGCAGTGCGGGTACGGTTAATTTGGCGGGTGCGGGCGATATTTTGGTCAATGATGCCTTGAGCTGGAACAGTGCCAATAGCTTGACCTTGAATGCGGTCAATAACATTTATGTGAATGCCGCAATCAGCAATGCCAGTACGGGGGGCATCAATTTGACTGCCGCTGCCGCAGTGAATGTGGGTGCGAATCTCAGTACGGCGGGTGCAATTGCGATTGCCGCGCCCACTGGATTGACTCAGACGGCAGGGACGATCACGACGGGTGGAGGACTTACCCTTGATGTGGGTGCTGCCAGCATCGTGAGCGGGATCATTGCAGGTGTGGGTGGATTGACCAAGCTGGGGGTGGGTACATTGACGCTCACGGGGGCGAATACTTTTGCAGGCGGTCTTGCCATCAATGCTGGCACGGTACTGGGCAAAACTTCAGCAAGTGTTTTCGGTTCAGGCGCGATCACCCTTGGTGACAGCGTGGGGAGCAATGCAGCGACGCTGTTGGTGGGGTCTAACTTGCCTATTGCGAATGCGATTGTGCTGGGTTCGACCACGGGACTGTTGACTATCGGGAATAGCGGCACTGCGATTTCACCGCTCTTCAGCGGTGGGATAACAGGAGCCAATAATTTAACGATTAACAACAGCGCGACCACAGGTTCGTTGTTGTTGTCTGGCTTAATAAACAATGCTGGCACGATCACCAATACGGGGACAGGGACAGGCACCACCACAATCACTGGCGCAGTGGGCAGTAATGTGACGGGGATTGTCGAGAACAGCATTACGTCGGCATTGACGGTGAGCGGCGCATTAACGGTCAATGGTGGTGGCACCACGTTGACCAACACATCTGGCACCAAGGTGTTGACGCTGAGTGGCGGGGTGACGGGTATGGGTAACTTGATACTTCACAATAACAGTGCCACAACGAATGCTATTGTTTTGACGACGATGGCTGTCAATCACACAGGTACTCTCACCAATTCGGGTAGTGGTACGGGTTCGTCTCTGGTGAGTGCGGGCATCGCTACAAACGTCACAGGTGTTATTCAAGATAGCGCAACGTCAATGTTGACGCTGTCTGGTGCAAATCCCTATACGGGGACGACGACGATCAACGGTGGCACACTCAGCGCGGGTGCGTTTAGCGCATTCAACCCCAACTCTGTCGTGATGTTGGCGAACACAGCGGGTGCTACGTTAGATTTGGCAGGTTTTAATGTGTCGATTGCTTCGCTGTCTGGTGGGGGGGCGACGGGTGGAAACGTGGTATTGGGCACGAATGGATCATTGATGCTTGGCGGAAATAATGCCAGCACGACATTTGCGGGCGTGATTTCGGGTGCAGGTAGTTTGACCAAGAGTGGCACGGGCACGCTGACGCTGACGGGTGCAAACACGTTCACGGGTGCTACATTGATTCAAGCGGGTACGATGAAGTTGGGCAACGCCAGCGCACTGGGTACAGTAGCGGCTGGTACCACGGTTCAATCGGGTGCAACCCTAGATTTGAATGGGCAGTCGGTGGGCGCGGAGGCTTTGACGCTGAATAACACAGTGGCGGGTGGTTCGGGGGTGGGTGGTCTGGGTACTTTAATCAATAGTGCTGCGACTGCGGCGAGTTTGAGTGGCACGATCAATCTGAGCGGTACTTTTGTCAGCATTGTCGCCAACAACGGCGATATGACTTTGTCAGGGAATATCCTTGGCGCATCGACTACGCTAATATTAGATGGTGCGAATGCCGCCAGTACAGTGTCAGGTAGCATTAGTACGACGGGATCAGTGGGTAAATTAGGCTCTGGCACATGGACATTGTCTGGTGCAAACACCTACAGTGGAACAACCTCCGTCCTCTCGGGTACGTTGAAGTTGGGGCATTCTGCCGCGCTTGGAATATCCATGCCTGTGAGCGTATATGCTGGTGGAACACTGGATATGAACGGCATGACCTTGGCGGCGGCACCGCAATTGGTATTGAACGGCACAGGGGTTGGCGGCATCGCGGGGGCATTGACCAACAGCTCGACCCAAGCGGCGAGCTATAACGGGACGATTACGTTAGGTAGTGCCAGCAGTATTGTTGCTAATAACGGCAACATAACCTTATCAGGCACCCTCAACGGTGCAGGCTTTGGTCTCTCGCTGGATGGCAGTAATGCCGCCAGCACTTTGTCTAGCGTCATAGGCTCAACTTCAAGTACGGTCACCAAAAAAGGCGCGGGAACTTGGATGCTGGCAGGCGCGAATACCTACACGGGGGCAACCACGGTTAATGCAGGTACACTGATGTTAGGCAACGCCAGTGCCTTGGGTAGCGCGGTTGGTGGAACCTTTGTTGCGGCAGGTGCAACGCTGGATTTAAACGGCATATCAGCGGGAGTCGAGCCACTGATGCTGAATGGTGGGGGGGTAGGCGGCACAGTCGGTGCGTTGACCAACAGTGCTGCGACGGCTGCAAGCTTTGGGGGTGGAATCTACTTGGGTAGTGCCAGCAGCATAAACGCAAGTGCTGGCAATATGACTTTATCAGGCGCAATTGATGGGGCATTCGGATTGGATGTTTTAGGCGGGGGAACCCTCACGCTGGGTGGTCGCGTCGGAAATACCACCCCATTGGCATCGCTCACCAGCGCAGTAGGCACAACGCTCAATCTCAACGGTGGCGTGGTCACGACCAGTGGCACGCAGACTTACAACGGCACGACAACCTTCGGCGTGGCAACCACTTTGGCGGCGGGCAACCTTGCCGTTAACGGTGCGTTTGCAGCGGGTGCGAACAATCTCACCCTGAATAGTGGCGGCACGGTCACCGAAACAGGCACAATTTCTACCACGGGATTACTCACGGTCCGCTCCGCAGGTGGCACGACGTTGGATAAAGCAAATGCCATAGGCAGTTTGAATGCGACCAATACCACCAGTGGTGACATCATTCTGAGCAATACGGCGGCGACATTGAATCTCACGGGCATCAACCAAACAGGCGCGGGGGTGGTGAGTGTGAACAATCAGGGGGGCATGACCATCAGTGGTATCGTCAACAGCAGCGGTGACTTGGCGATGGTTAGCACCGCAGGTTACCAACAAACAGGCGGCTTGCTGAATGTAGGGGGGAATTTAGGCATCACCAGCAGCACGGGGATCAGCTTTGGGAATGTACTCGTACAAGGGAACCTGACCGCAGTCGCCAGAAACGGCAGCATGAGCCAAACCACAGGCACGGCGGTGAATGTTACAGGCACTAGCACCCTGACCGCCGACAACGGCATCGTCGGTGTGGGCAATGCCAAATACGGCATCAACCTAAATAATGCTGGCAATGACTTTGGTGGCATTATCACGGCGATCGGAAATGGGATTAGTATCAATGACATTAACACCCTAAATGCCACTATCGTGGATGCTGGATCAACTGCACTCACCTCAGTGGGCAATCTCACGCTCAGAGACTACATTACAGGGAACCTCACCACGCAAACCACAGGGGCAGGCAGCTCGACTTTCTTTGGCAAAAGTACCATAGGTGGCAATCTATCCTGCACTAGCCAAGGTACCATTACCCAAAATGCTAGTGGTATCAGCGTTGCAGGTAGCACCACCCTCAGTGGATCGGCTGTCAATCTGGCGAGTTCAGTGGCCAATGACTTTGTGGGCGTGGTGTCCGCAACGGGCTCAGGTGTCGCCTTGCTGGATGGGGCGGGTGGATTGCAATTAGGCAATCTCAACGTGGGCACGCTCAATACCATAGGAAATCTAACTGCGAACTCACGCGGCGGTGCGATCACTCAAGCCGTGGGAACGGGTGTGAATATTTCGGGAGCGAGCACCCTGATTGCGGATAATAATTTAGCGGGTGTCAGCAATGTCAAATACGGCATCACGCTCAATAATGCAAGCAATGATTTCCGAGGCAAAGTCAGTGCCATCGGCAACGGCATCAGCCTAACGGACAAAAACGCGCTGATCGTGGCGGTGACCGATACAAGCAATACCAGCCTAACGACGGGCGGCAACCTCAACGTATGGAGCAGCACCACAGGTAACTTGACCACCACTCAAACTGCAGGCTACACCCAGTTCGGGACAAGCAGCATAGGAGGCAGCTTAGTAGCGAACAGTCCTGTGAGTGTGACCCGCGTCACGGGAAATATCATCACCGTGGCGAACAGTTCAACAACTGTTACCAACCCCAACGTGACAATCAATGGTCTAGTCGGCGCATTGATTCCATAATCACTTCAGCTTCTCCCACTGTAAGCATGGTGGGAGCTAGTCAATTTCGAGCAGGGAGATAGCTCCATGTTTGATAACGAATATTTAAAAAAACAATAAAATCAATGTGTTGTGATCGTTTGTTCTGAGTCCTGTGCTCGTCATTGGTCAAAGGATGAAAGAGATGAATTCATAGCACTCATCTATGTTTAGCATCCTGCATATCACGATAACCTCCGCTGCAATGAATAAATTCACGCATCAACCCTCAAAATCAGGGCGTTGCGATTACAATACGCGCCTCGTTTTTGATGCTTTTCATTATGACTGACCGTTATGCCGTCATTGGCAATCCCATTGCACACAGTAAATCCCCATTGATTCATCACCTATTCGCGCAGCAAACAGGCGAAGACCTACAGTACAGCGCGCTGCTGTCGCCCTTAGATGCGTTTGCCCAAACCGTGCAAACCTTTCGTGAACAAGGTGGCAAAGGCATGAACGTGACGGTGCCCTTTAAATTTGAAGCATTTGCCTTAGCAACCAAATTGACTGCTCGGGCACAAGCGGCGGGTGCAGTGAATACCTTGTCATTTCAAGCTGATGGCGAAATTCTGGGCGACAATACCGATGGCGCAGGCTTGGTGCGTGACATCACCGTGCATTTGGGTTTCGATTTGCAAGGTAAACGTGTGCTATTGCTGGGGGCTGGCGGGGCGGCTTATGGTGTGGTGTTGCCCTTATTGCTGGCGGGTGCGCACTTGACGGTGGTCAATCGTACCCTTGAAAAAGCACAACAACTTGCGGCGGCTTTTGCGAGCGATTCGATTTCGGTGGCGAGTTATGAGGATTTAGTCAATCAAACTTTCGACTGCGTGATTAACGCCACGTCCAGCGGGCTATCCGACCAACTCCCCCCCATTCCCGCAACGGTTTTCAGCACGCATACTTTGGCTTATGAAATGATGTACGGACGCGAAACCCCTTTTATGGCGTTTGCCCGCCAACACGGCGCGCAAGTGGCGGACGGATTGGGCATGTTGGTTGAGCAAGCGGCAGAATCCTTTTTTCTCTGGCGCGGCACGCGTCCTGACACCACCGCCGTGCGGATGATTTTACGATGAAACGACTGTGGGGTTGGTTGTGGCGCAGCATCGCGCTGTTTTTTTTGCTGCTTTTGCTCTATCAATTGTGGCTGTTTGCCCATATTGCTTGGTGGGTGGGGCATAATCCTTCCACCAGTGCGTTTATGGACACGCGCCTAGAAGTGATGCAGGACACCAATCCCGATGCGGCGTTAAAACATCAGTGGGTGGAATATGCCAAGATTTCCAATCACCTCAAACGCGCGTTAATCGCCTCGGAAGATGCCAAATTCGTCGATCACGAAGGTTTTGATTGGGAAGGCATCCAAAAAGCCTACGAAAAAAACCTTAAAAAAGGCAAAATCGTCGCGGGCGGCTCGACGATTAGTCAACAATTAGCCAAGAATCTATTTTTATCCACCCAACGCACCCCGTGGCGCAAGTTGGAAGAAGCGGCGATTACCGTGATGTTGGAAAAGATGATGGACAAACAGCGCATTTTTGAGATTTACCTCAATGTGATCGAATGGGGGAATGGGGTTTTCGGCGCGGAAGCAGCGGCGCGACATTATTACAATGTCAGCGCAGCGCAGCTTAATGTCGCTCAAGCCGCAAAACTCGCCGCCATGGTGCCGAATCCTCGCTATTACGACACCCACCGTGAAGCCCGTGGATTGCAACGTAAAACGGCGATTATTCTGAGACGGATCAATGATTCTGAAATTCCGTAAATAGCCGCGCGCCAAGAATCAGCTGAGCGAAGTAGGGGGCTTTGAGCTGCAACTAATTTGAACGATTTTGAAGTGGCAGGGAAGGGTAGGCGTATGCGCATCCTCCATTTCCATTCACCACATGCCCAAATCTCCATCCCCGTATCAAGTATGGTGTAGTCATTGTATGCTAAGGAAGCACTGATTAAATCTCTTCGCCCTGAGCTTGTCGAAGGGTGGGGGGAACACACTGATTTTATTAAATCTTCCGTTCATGGTTCGACAGGCTCTCCACGATCTGAAGATTTAATCAGCGTCTCCCTAAGTTTCCTAGGGATGTGGTGATTTATTCGGTTTTGTAGTTTTTGCTGAAGAAAAAACACTTTTATATCAATGGACTGGATCCCGACCTTCGTCGGAATGACGAATAAATCAGTGCTGTAATACTTCGAGTTGCGTAGCGTCAAGCCTTCATTCATCTTAAAAGCTGGAATAACGGGAATATAAGTATTGAATTGCTAGTAAATGCGGGACTTGGAGGGTGGTGGTGAACTATATTAGAGGATTATTTGCCTCGACAGGAATTGCCTTGTCGTTTGCAAGCCAATAGATTAAAGGATTTCGCTTGTTTGCTTTATCAGTTTACCAACACTTTTACCAATAAATATTTTTGGCTGCTTATATTTGCGTATTTTTTGGGGGTGTGTTCGGTCATTATATCGCCTGTCTTCACCCCCTAGAATCATAGCATAAGGTTTCTTAGCGCGCGGCTTCTTCAAACAGTTGTGCGCATTGTGGCGGCATCAAATGAAGATAGCTGTCACCACGTCAGCAGATGCGGATCGCCTCGCAAAATCTTGTTGCGGCGGGTGTGTTAGAGGTTGAGGCTGTAGAAAAACCCAAATTTCCCCAGAAAATCGCCCCGCGATCTGCCATAATTTCACTACGCGATAAAACAAAGGTGGAGGCGGCATGGCACGGTTCAAACCGATACACAAAGGCTTAAA
>JAQTYN010000039.1 GCA_028688275.1 Gallionella sp.
GCCTTTGTGTATCGGTTTGAACCGTGCCATGCCGCCTCCACCTTTGTTTTATCGCGTAGTGAAATTATGGCAGATCGCGGGGCGATTTTCTGGGGAAATTTGGGTTTTTCTACAGCCTCAACGATTACCAGCCCGATTCGCGTTCGGGGGTTGCGGTGATCTTATGAATACTCAGATCTGCACCATTGAATTCTTCTTCAGCATCTAAACGGATGCCGATTGTCTTCTTGAGCGCGCCATAAACCAAATAGCCACCAATAAATGCAATCGCCACCCCCAATGTCGTGCCTAGTAGTTGCGACATAAAGCTGATCCCCGCTTCGCCGTTCCCCGTACCACCTAAGGCTTTTAAACCAAAAATCCCAGCAGCAATCCCGCCCCATGCGCCACACAGCCCGTGCAAAGGCCATACGCCCAGCACATCGTCAATTTTCCAGCGATTTTGGGTCAGGGTAAACATCACCACAAACAACGCACCCGCCACCCCACCCACTACCAACGCACCCAATGGGTGCATCAGATCAGAACCTGCACACACCGCGACCAAGCCAGCTAAAGGGCCGTTATGCAAGAAGCCAGGATCGTTTTTGCCCAACCATAGCGCAGTCAACGTACCACCCACCATCGCCATCAAGGAATTTACCGCAACCAAGCCGCTAATTGCGTTAATCGTTTGTGCCGACATCACGTTAAAACCAAACCAACCCACGGTCAGAATCCACGCGCCCAATGCTAAAAATGGAATGCTGGAGGGAGGATGAGCCGAAATGCGCCCTTCTTTGTTATAACGACCACGACGTGCGCCCAGCAAAATAACCGCCGCCAGCCCAATCCAACCACCCACGGCATGTACCACCACCGAGCCTGCAAAGTCGTGGAACTCCGCGCCAAACGTGCCTTTGAACCAGTCCTGAATGCCAAAGCGATGGTTCCATGCAATGCCTTCAAAAAAGGGATAAATGAAACCTACCAACATAAAAGTCGCAATCATCTGGGGATTGAACTTGGCACGCTCCGCAATCCCACCCGACACAATCGCGGGTATGGCGGCCGCAAAGGTTAACAAGAAGAAAAATTTAACCAGTTCGTAGCCACTCTTAGCCACCAAATTTTCCGCACCCGTGAAGAAATTGATGCCATAAGCGATGGTGTAGCCAATGAAAAAATATGCGAGGGTGGAAATGGCGAAGTCAGTGAGAATTTTGACCAGCGCGTTGACTTGGTTTTTCTTACGCACCGTGCCCAGCTCTAAAAACGCAAAACCCGCGTGCATGGCAAGCACCATAATCGCGCCTAATAAAATAAATAGGGTGTTATTGCTGACAATCAGCTCTTCCATACTGCTCTCCAAAATAGTGCAAAAACGCGATAGTAAGCAAGAGCCGTTCCATATTTTCAACACTATGATTTAATGCAAATTAAAATTAAAGCATGCGTGAACTTCGCGATGAAATATCCATATTGGTGCATTTCAATTTAAGGCGCACCAAATTGTCGCACCAACTAGGTGCATCTTGTATAGGGACATTGGATATGATCAACCGTGACGCTCTAATCCTTTTACCGATTACTCAAAACATACCCAACCGCCAATCCTCTCCCCCAAACGTAGATGAGTGGCGAACATTACCGACATCTACACCCAAAGCTGTTCCAAAATAATTAGACTGCCAAAGTAAAACAACTACAAACAAAAAACCCGCTAGATCATTGGGATTTAGCGGGTTTGCTGTACGCCCTGCTTGTACAGGGAAAAACGGATGGCTGGCGGAGAGGGGGGGATTCGAACCCCCGATACGGGGTTACCGTATGCCTGATTTCGAGTCAGGTACATTCAACCAGCTCTGCCACCTCTCCGTGCTGCGGCACGATTCTACCAGCAAGCGGCCGACAATGCAGCAACTTCGCAGCATGCGTTCGCCCAAACAGTGATGCCCAAGCATTGACAATGATCGACAAAATGCTGCTTTTAGCAGAAAATCTGCCCCCATCAACTGTTGGCATGTGAGTAAATGCTAGATTGATCTGTTAAGGAGAAGTAAATGGAATGGTCTGCTGTGCGCCCGTTAGTCATGGTTGTAGATGATGTCGATGAAAATTTGATGGTGATAGAAGCAATTTTGGGCGATCAATATGACCTGAAATTCTTCAGCGACTCAAGAGATGCGCTACATTATGCGTACACGCACACCCCCGATCTGATACTGCTTGACGTGATGATGCCCATCATTGATGGCTATGAGGTTTGTCGGCAATTAAAAGTGAATGCCCATCTCGTCGATGTCCCCGTCATTTTTATCACCTCTAAAAATAACGTAGAAGACGAAGAAATGGGGTTTTCGGTGGGTGCATCAGATTTTATCCACAAACCCATTAGTGCCCCCATCGTTACGGCGCGGGTCAAGACCCATCTCAAAATCAAATTTATGCTCGACTACCTGAAATACGAAAACCTAAATTTAAGGGCAAATGCCAATCAAACCTCCTCCGAACTGTTTGCGTTGAGAGAATTTATTCAGAGCAGTTTGAACAGGTGATAGTGAAAAGATATAATTTAAAATCAATGGGATGATGATCAAATCCGTTGGCAAGTACGACTAACATCGGCGCAACGTCACTTATTTTGGCTATACGCAACATCAACGCTAACGGAGAAGAAAATGCCATGACACACCAAAATGCCAAATCGCCTCTCAGAGCATTTATAAAGCAGATCGAAACTGAAGCAATTTACGATGGGCATCTAAGTCTTGAGTATGGTTTTCTACCCGCACGAGTCCCCCAAAAGACCCTTCCAGCTACATTTAAACCATGGGAGGACTTTGCAGAAAAAATTCAGGATTTTCTCTTTGTGGCGAACCCGCAGTCGGTGCTTGAGCAAATGCCGCTGCTTCAAGCTGAGCAGTTAGAGGACGAGTATCTTCCTTACGCCGCGACCTTGCTCAGTTTGTTGGCACATGCTTATTGGCGTCTCGGGAATTCCTATTACATTTTAAGAATGAGCATGGTTTCGGCGTACCTGCCTGAATCTATATTAACGCCATGGAAAATCATCAATTGCCGTCTTGGACGGTTCAATGACAAAGTGAGCTTACCATTTCAAAATGCCTACGACCTGTTTCTGAACAATTGGAAATTTATTGATCAGGATCGTTTGGTAAACCCTGATGGTAGCTATGATAGAGATCAGTTAATCATAGAAAATTTGGAACCGCTGATCCCCTCTTTTGGAAACGAAGCCGAAAGGGTGTTTTATATGTCCTTCGTCGAGATGCATCTATATGCCTCAAAGATGATTATGCCAATAACGCGTCTTCAGGATGGCATATTGAGTGATGATTTTAAAATAGTTTGCCGAGAACTAGATGAAATCACAGAGCAGGTTAAACTGTGTACGAAAGCCTTCCAGAAAATATCTCCTCACCCTAGCTCGCCGACTTATTGCGACCCAGTGCTTTGGGCTAAAACCGTCGGCATCATGGGGGTACCCCACGACACATATCCTCAAGGAGGAACGTCTGGGACAGCTACGCCGCTGATGCACACATTAGACGCGCTATTAGAGCGCACCAAGCTTACCTCAACATATGGTCAATATGTTCAAAATGAGAGCCTGCCAAAATTACCATCGTATTTAATCGATTATGTGATGGCGATTCGCAAGGTCTCCATTAACGAATATCTCAAGCAAAAAGAAGGCTCAGTAGCTGAAACGGAGCTTAATCGGAGTTACCAAGCTCTCGTGGAAGCATATGCTGGCGAAAATGGTTTTCTGGGGGTGCATATCGGTAAAATCATGAACTACCTCGCCACGGGTACGCTGGTAGGTCGCAACGAATCAACTAGTGGTCATGAACGGTATATCTATCGAAAAACATGGGAAGAGGTTGCGCAAGATTTGGAGCAATCCCGCATAGAAAGAATTATGCATAATGCTGGCAGGGTAATCAGGAATACCGAAGAGCTGACCGAACATAACACCGATATCATTCTGAAGACATGGACAAGAGCAGAGGTTGCATGCCATCGTTTTGAAGACGATTTATGGATCATCATTGGCAATAAAGTATTTGATTTAACTAGCTTTATAAAACATCATAAGGGAGGATTCTATTTGCTGACAGCCTATGCTGGGAATGATGTATCGCGATTTTTTGCATATGTGCAAAATCATAAGCTCATTGCCAATAACAAATTTCTCAAAGGTGAACTTGTTGAATCCGAGTTGCATGGGGAGCAAAAGGATCAGCATCAGCTATGGCACGCCCTACTTGACGATATTCTACTGATAGGCGGCATTATAAAAATTCAATACGGACATACATTCTCAAGTGAAAGCAGAGAACAAGCGAATCAGTATTCGCTTGTTCTTGCTGGAAGTGCACATCACCATTTTGTAAATGAACATTTGTATCAGGTGGTGACTCATTTAGAAAGGATCGCTGCATCAGTGAGCTCACCGTTGGTTTGCGCATTTAAAGCGATCTTGGATTCAGAAGCGTATATAACGTTAAGTCGTGTCGAAAATTGTAATCTTACTGATTTTAAGACTGCAAAAGTCAGTACAAACCAGTCAGATCAGCTAGCACAAGAAAACCATAAAGAAGAGCGGCTCCAAAGAATGCATGGGTTTCGCGCATTGGATACGAATCTTATCGAAAGGATGATCGACACAACCATCGAAACCATGAGGGGGACAGAAGCTAAAGAACTACCTGAGTTCTATCGGCATCAATTGACCGTTTTATACGGGGTTATTGAGTTGTATGTGAAAGGACTGGCGAAATAATATTAAAAATTGGGGCGAAAAGGATAGGCTGATTTATTCGTCATTCCTGCACAGGTTTGAATATAGTTTGTTGATATAAAAAGTATTATTCTGTCCTATGTAAAATGCAGTGGGTAATACTACACCTCAAGTTTTTGACACCGCCCACAATAAAAACTCGCCCGTTGTCCTTGTTTTATATGCAGTATTTTCTCGCCACAGATTCGGCAAGGTTCGCCGTTTCGTCCATAGACCCAGTAGCTTTGTTGAAAATAGCCCGCTTGTCCTGTCGCGCTGACGAAGTCGCGTAGGGTGCTGCCGCCTTGTTGGATGGATTCGGTGAGGGTGGCGCGGATTTCTTCAACGAGGCGGGTGCAGTCTGCGAAAGTGAGTTGTTTGGCGGGGCGTAGTGGGTGGATGTTGGCGCGGAATAGGGATTCGTTGGCGTAGATGTTGCCTACGCCAACCACGAGGTGGTGATCCATGATGAGCTGTTTGATGGGGGTGTTGCGTGCGCGCGTGCCTTGGTAGAGGAAGTCGGCATCGAAGGCGGGTTCTAGCGGTTCAACGCCGAGTTTGGCGAGTAGCGGGTGAGTATGCACTTCGCCTGTGTGCCATAACACTGCGCCAAATCGGCGCGGGTCGCGCAGGCGCATACGTTTGCCGTTGGTCAAAATCAAGTCAAAATGATCGTGCTTTTCAGGTGGGGTGTCGTCGAGCAAAATGCGTAAACTGCCTGACATACCGAGGTGCAAAATCAGCGTACCTGTGTCGCAAGTCATCAGCAAATACTTGGCGCGGCGGGTGAGACGATGGACAGTTTGCTGCGGCAAAATTTGTATCAGCTCGGCAGGGATCTCCCAGCGCAAACGCGGTTGGCGAATAATGACGGCGGCGATGGTCTCGCCCTCTAAATGCGGCGCAAGTCCCCGAAGCGTGGTTTCAACTTCGGGTAATTCAGGCACGACGGCGTTTCCACCACAGATAACCGCCCCACCCTGCCAACATCAACGGCAGCGCGACTAAGAAGGTCAGGCTGATGCCGACCAGTTGCTTCTCGCTGAGCTCCAGTTTTGTGTCTTTGCTGGCACGAGGGTGCAGGGTAATCATTCGTTCGTCGTTGGACAGCCAGTTCAGCATATTCAAGCCCAGTGTGACGTTGCCGCCATTGCCCGCGAAGCTATTCGCCAAAAACTCGCCGCTGCCTACAACCACGATGCGCTGATCACGGTCGTTGACGGTGCGTTGCAAGGCGGCGGCAATCGTCACAGGGCCTTTGGTGTCGTTGCGTTTATCAAAGTCAAATTTGCCCAGCAAGGCGGTTTGGCTAACCCAACCACGGGGGGCGACTTCGACCAAGGTTTTCCAACCTGCATGTTCATTCCACAACAGCGGGCGTGCCGAGGGGAACGCGGTAATCAAATCAAAACTTTGGGTAATGGGATGTGGCGTGTAGCTCGCGCCCAACGCCCATGTCACAGGCGCGCGCATCTCTTGCGCAGCGGGGTCAACCACAATCCCTGTGGGCAAAATTAAGCCCAGTTTTTCTGCTAAGGGTTCTAGTCCATGCAAGGCTTCTGCATCGACCAACCACAATAAATTGCCCCCTTTTTCGACATAGCGCAGCAGCTTGTCCACCTCACCTGCCATCAAATCCAATTGTGGCTGCGTGATGACTAACACGCTGATATTTTGGGGAATATCGGGTGCAATCGCTAAATTCAGGCCGCTGATTTTAAATCCATTTTGTTTTAACTTCGCACCAAACGGATTTCCCAAATCAAAGTTCGCCACGCCATCTAATTTACGCTCGCCGTGCCCGTCCAGATACATCACCGTTTGAGTGCTACTGCGCGCCAAACGCATCAACGTGTTGGTCAATAACGGCTCATTCAACTTGGTTAAATGTTCACTGCGTCCCGCGTACTCAATAATCATTTCGCCATTTAATTGGATATGTGCGGCACGGGCTTTATCAGATTCTTTTTCGGGATCGATAAAGGTGAGTTTGATATCGGATTTGTAGCGTTGATACAGAGAGAAAAAATCTCGGATGATTTTACGGAGGTCGCCATGTTGCGCATCTTGCTCCGTGGCATAAACGGTCACCTTCACCACGCCCGTGAGCGTGTTCAATACATCCACACTGGCAGGTTCTAAGCTATTCATCCCGACAAATGTTACATCGCGCTGCACGGGATAACGATAGGCGAGGTAGCCCAATCCGCCAACAATGGATAGTAATAACAAAATAAACAATAACTTGCGAAAAACATGACGCCATTGACGAGACATAAAATGCTTCCTGTGTGATGGGGCGAGTTGTATCAGACTGTTTTTGCTAAAAACGCTTCGGTCGCAGGTGCGCGTTCGGCTCGGCGAATGTGTAGCACTTCAACTTCCTGACGCACGCGATAAAAAACCAAAAAATCGCCTCCGACCACCACCCTGCGGCGAATGTCGGGGGCGAGTTCATATTGTGGCGCGATATAAGGATTTTCGGCGAGTGATAAAACATCTTGTTTGATACGAGCCAACATGCTGCGCGCCAAGACTTGCCCGTCCAACGCACGATAATATTGGTCATATTCCCATAAATCCGCACGCGCTTGGTCAAGCAAATTAACCCGCATCGCGTGCTTCCAACTCGGCAAATACTACCGCCGCGTCATGCCATAAGGCATTCGGCGCGTCTGCCAAAGCGATTCTTGTATCTAACACCTGTTTTAAATCAGCGGCTTCATGTTTTTGACGCATCGCTGCTGCACGGTCAGGGCGCGTTTGCCTGCCCGCTGCGTCGGGTTGCCAATCCTGCAAAGAATACTGCCCGCCCGACAACCCCAATTCGCGCACAATTTCAAACGCTTTAATCGGGTTCACAAAACACCGCACTTTTTTTGAAACAGCCGCAATCAACATCGCCGAACCATTGCGCGTTTCAAATTCCAAAGCAAACACACTCCCCACAGGGCGCAAGTTAGCCGATAACACGCCCCCCGCAGCAGCTGCCGAGCGCGCTTGGTCTATCGTTAAGGTTTTCATTGATATTTTATAATAGAAAATAACACGTTCTATTATAAATCATAAAATCACCTTGAGCGAGTTTCTCCTGGCAACCCCAAGCGTTGCCAAATAGCCAAGCTAGGTGCGGCTTGATTAAGCGTGTAGAAATGCAGCCCTGGTGCGCCGCCTGCTAACAAACGTTCGCACAGTTTGGTGACCACATCCAGCCCAAATGCTTGTACGGACTCATTGTCGTCGCCATAGCCTTCTAGTGTTTTGGACATCCAGCGGGGAATCTCCGCGCCGCACATTTCTGAGAAGCGTGCTAACTGCGAAAATTTCACAATCGGCATAATCCCAGGTACGATGGGCGCGGTAATCCCTAGCTTTTGGCAAGCATCGACAAAGTAAAAATAGCCGTCGGCATTGTAAAAGTATTGGGTAATGGCAGCATTCGCACCCGCGTCCATCTTGCGTTTGAAGTTGCGCAAATCGTCTTGTGCAGATTTAGCTTGGGGGTGAACTTCAGGATAGGCGGCGACTTCGATATGAAAATGATTGCCCGTCTCGGCACGAATAAACGCAACTAACTCATTGGCATATTGGAATTCACCTATGCTCGCCATGCCAGAAGGCATATCGCCCCGCAATGCGACGATGCGACGTACATCTTGGGCTTGGTAAGTTTTTAATAGTGAGCGGATATTGTCTCGGGTTGAACCCACACAAGATAAATGGGGGGCAACCTCTGTTCCTTCGGCCTTAATTTGCGCGACGGTTTGCAAGGTGCGCGCTTGTGTCGAGCCGCCCGCCCCAAATGTGACCGAATAAAATGCAGGGTTCAACACCGCCAATTTTTGGCGGGTTAAGACAAGCTTTTCCATGCCCTCTGTGGTTTGTGGCGGGAAAAATTCAAAACTAAAAAGTGGTTTACTCATGGCAATCCTTATGATTTCTTTAATAACTGGTTCGCTGCTGCGGACAACGCCCAAGTAAAAATACTGTACAGCACGGCACCCATTACGCCGCTCCAAAAACCATCGACCACAAAATTCAGCAATACCGAGCCGACCAACCAGAACAGCAAGCCGTTAATCACAAAAATAAACAAGCCTAGTGTAAGTAGCGTGACGGGCAGTGTGAGTAGCAGCAAAATAGGGCGAATCAAGGTATTAACCAAGCCCAATAGGAATGCTGCCACCAGCGCGGCCATAAACCCTTCCAGATGTATGCCAGGAACAAAATTTGCGACCGCAATGAGAGCCAGCGCGTTCAGTACCCAAATCAGTAAGAGTTTCATTTTGCTTTCCTTGTGCGTGAAACGGGTTGATCGGTGCGACTGCGTAATGCCGCTGCGTAGGCGCGTTGACACCACTCGCCCATGTCGGCGGGAGACTCTAAGCATTCTGCGGGCGCAGACCAATAGGAAAGTTGCACCGTGCGTGTGGCATTTTGGTAGGTAAATGGTATACATCCTGCCCGTTCAAATTGTGCCACATTCCTTGCGTCGACTTTGAAGTACAACGTTTCGTGAGCGATCAGTGCAAACATTAAGCCGTCGCGATAGAGCCCATAACCGCCAAACATTTTGCGCGACGATACGGATGCCCAATGCGACATGACCTCCCGCACATACTCAACAAATTCGTTTTGTGGGGAGGTCATGGCTTAACACGCTGCTAAAACAGCCGTTGGCTTAATAACGGTAGTGGTTGGCTTTGTAAGGGCCATTTTTATCCACGCTGATATACGCCGCTTGTACGTCGGTCAACTCGCTGAGTTGTGCATTCAGCGTAGTCAATTGCAAACGGGCGACTTTTTCGTCCAAGTGTTTGGGCAAGGTGTAAACGCCAATCGGGTAATCGGCATTGCGCGTGAACAACTCGATTTGCGCGATGGTTTGGTTGGCGAAGGAAGACGACATGACATAAGAAGGATGTCCTGTACCGCAACCCAGATTGACCAAACGACCTTCTGCCAACAGCAGGATTTTTTTGCCATCAGGGAAAATAACGTGGTCAACTTGTGGCTTGATGTTGTCCCAAGTGTATTGTTTCAACGAAGCTACATCGATTTCGTTATCGAAGTGACCGATGTTGCACACGATGGCTTGGTTCTTCATCTTCTTCATGTGGTCATGCGTGATGACGTGGAAGTTGCCTGTGCATGTCACAAAAATGTCGCCGTGTTCACACGCGTAATCCATGGTCACGACGCGGTAGCCTTCCATCGCGGCTTGCAAGGCACAAATTGGGTCAATTTCTGTTACCCAAACTTGCGCGGACAAGGCACGCAACGCTTGTGCAGAACCTTTACCCACGTCGCCATAACCAGCAACCACGGCGATTTTGCCCGCGACCATTACGTCGGTAGCACGTTTAATCGCGTCAACCAAGGATTCACGGCAGCCATACAAATTGTCGAACTTGGATTTGGTCACGGAATCGTTGACGTTAATCGCGGGGAATTTCAAATCGCCGCGTTCAAACATTTGGTACAAACGATGCACGCCTGTGGTGGTTTCTTCCGTCACGCCTTTGACCGCAGCCAAACGTAAGGAGTACCAAGTTGGGTCAATTGCCAATTTGGCTTTGATCGAATCAAACAGGCAAATTTCTTCTTCTGAACCTGGGTTGTTCAACAAGGAAGCGTCTTTTTCAGCGCGTGCGCCCAGATGCAACAACAAGGTTGCGTCGCCGCCGTCATCCAAAATCATGTTGGAATAACCGCCATCTGTCCATTCAAAAATGCGGTGGGTGTAATCCCAGTAGTCCGCCAAGGATTCACCTTTGACCGCGAACACAGGCACGCCTGTTGCCACAATGGCAGCAGCCGCATGATCTTGAGTGGAATAAATGTTGCAGGAAGCCCAACGCACTTCGGCACCCAACGCGGTCAATGTTTCAATCAACACGCCAGTTTGGATAGTCATGTGCAACGAACCTGTGATGCGTGCGCCTTTCAGCGGTTGGCTGGCGGTAAATTCTTTGCGAATCGCCATCAAACCAGGCATTTCAATTTCGGCGATCGCTAATTCCTTGCGACCCCATGCTGCCAAAGACATATCGGCAACAACATAATCGGTAAAACCGTTTGCAACTGCATTCATAATTGCTCCATTCATAAAAAGTGAAATGAATGGGTGCAGTTAGAACGTGAAATTTGGCTCCGAGCCTGACGGTAGATAAATTCTCAACCGTTGCAGCACCCCTCGAAGGGCGCGGATTATAAACGAAATTTCGTATTGCTGACAAAAAATGCACAGCGAATTTACGCTGTTTCGTCCAACAACTTGCCACCAATCGCCCAATTTTCCTCTGTCACTTCTTCAAAAGTCAAATAGGTGTATTCCTTGGGTTTCAGCGCAACGCGCTCCAACGTGGCGGTGATTTCTTCAGCGATTTTCGCTTTTTGTTCGCGGGACAAAGTGCCAGCTAGGCGGATATGGACGTAAGGCATAGGGACTCCTGATTAGAGGGAATGTATTGAGGCTAACGATACACTACCCATTTCAAACTCACTCCCACGGGAAATGAGGCAAACTTTCCAATGCTTGTATCAGCACTTGATTCCAAGCATCGGATAGCTGTTTGGCAAAAGCGTCATTATCATTCAATGTCATACGACGGCCAAAATCCAAACAGTCTTTGGGATAAATCATCAGTTCAATTGGAGGGCCTACCGTGAGGTTACTTCGTGTGGTGGAGTTCATGGAGACCAACGCGCAACGCGCCGCGTGTGCCAAAGGCGTATTGCGTTTAATGATGCGGTCAAGTATCGGTTTGCCATATTTGGCTTCGCCGATTTGCAAAAATGGATGTTCGTCCGATTCGTGTATGTAATTGCCTTGCGGGTAAATCAATAGCGTTTCAGGGCGACCCGTCCCAATTTGTCCACCCAAAATAAACGTCGCTTCAAAATTGGTGTTGGCGGTATCACGCTGAGCGTGCTGTTTTTGCACATTGGCACTGACATGGGCAATATAGTCCGTTGCCGATAACATATTGGGAACATTACGTAAATTGACGGGCGCATTTTGCTCAATGTCATTCCATAAACGTTTGACCACCGATTGCGTGGTGGCTAAATTACCCGCTGATAACAAGGTGAACATGCGCTCGCCTGTCCACACAAAACTGTGCATTTTGGAATAAATCGAAATGTTGTCGAAGCCCGCGTTGGTACGCGAATCCGAGCAAAATACCAATCCCTCATCGGTGTTGATGGCGATGCAATAGGTCATATTAATTCACAAAAGTTCGTCAAGGTTGAGTGGCAACACTAGCATGCGTGGCAACTAGGGGCAAATTTATCATCGGCTTTTTTCAAAAATTTACGGTGGGTCAGGGATGTAGATCCGCGTTGGCAGACTTCGTCACGTGCGCCAAATATCTCAATGCGCACGTGTATTGACCTAATTTGCGCGGAAATAATGTTGCGTCAACGCGTCATGAAATTCAGCCAGTCCCTGTTGTATCTGCTCTAACTTGTCCCGTAAATTCGCTGTGTCTAAGTTTTCAGCGCAGCCCAGTTGGCTGTGCAATTGCTGAACCCGTGGTTGCAAAGGTTGTGAACGGGGGAGCAAAGCAAGGCACGAGGTGACTTCGGCTAAGCAATACGTGATGCTGCGCGGGAAACGTTCATCACAGAGCAAAAACTGAATCACGGCTTCGCTGCGCACCTGCATGGAGACTAAACGACGATAGCTTTGATATGCCGATAGGGAATTGAGCAAGCTCATCCAAATTCGCTCGGTGATGCTTTCGTGCAAGATATTGTCTTGCGGTAGGTGCACGGCAGAATTCAAGTCCAACATGCGCGAAGTCATGTCGGCGCGCTCAACATTTCTGCCCAAGCGCATGATTTGGTAAGGAATATCATGCGCCATGGTGCCGCTGACCAGTCCGACAATGGCGTGGCGTTGTTCAATCACATAATTCAATACTTGATAGCGTTCGCGCCGATTATCGCAAGCCGCATGTGCATGATCGCGTAGATAATGATGCAAGCTATTGATTCTTTCCCACATTTCTGCGGGCAGCAACTCGCGCAAAGTGCGGGTATTTTCCCGTGCATAGCGTACACAAGAAACGATGGAACTGGGGTTGCGGGTGTCTTCAATCAAAAACCGCATAATGGCATCTTCGTTTGCCACGGGGTAAAACTGGTGAAAACTGCTGTCCAGCCCCGCAATTTCCACCAAGTTCGCCCAACCAAACGCCGCGCCTGGGGGCAAGTCTAGCAAAACATGCGTGCTGCTATTGATAAAACGCGCGGTGTTTTCTGCTCGTTCCAAATAACGCGCCATCCAATACAAATTTTCAGCGGCGCGGGCTAACATGATTTCACCTCCGTTTCCACAATCCAAGTATCTTTGCTGCCCCCGCCTTGCGAGGAATTCACCACCAGCGACCCCTTGCGCAACGCCACCCGCGTTAATCCACCCGTGGTGGCGAATAACTTATCCGATTGCAACACAAACGGACGCAAATCCAAGTGGCGCGGCGCAAGTTCACCATCGACCAACGTCGGTGCAGTGGAAATATCCAAAGTCGGTTGCGCCATGTAATTGCGCGGATTCGCGCGTATCAGCTCGGCAAACTGCGCCCGTTCTTCGACCGTGGCGCGCGGACCGATTAACATGCCATAACCACCTGATTCATTAGCAGGTTTGACCACCAGCTTGTCCAAATTCGCCAGCACATACTCGCGCTGATCGTCGTACATGCACAAATAACTGGGGACATTGGCGAGAATCGGCTCTTCGTTCAAATAATAGCGAATGATTTGCGGCACAAAGGCATACACCACTTTGTCGTCCGCCACCCCCGCCCCTGGGGCATTGGCGATGCCGATATTGCCCTTGCGCCAAGCGCGCATCAGACCGCGCACGCCTAGGGTTGAAGCGGGATTAAATACCTCTGGGTCTAAAAACTCATCGTCAATGCGGCGATAAATCACATCCACACGCGCCAGCCCCGCGATGCTGTTCATATACACGCACTCATCTTCGCCCACGACCAAATCCGAGCCTTCCACCAAATGCGCGCCCATTTGTTGCGCCAAATAGCTATGCTCAAAATACGCCGAGTTATAGATGCCAGGGGTTAATACCGCAATCACAGGATGCTTCACAGGGCGCGGAGACAAGGCCGCTAAGGTTTGGTAAAGCTGCGCGGGATAGTCATCCACGGGCAGGATGTTGATGCTGCGAAACACCTCAGGAAAAATTCGCTTCATAATCTGGCGGTTTTCCAACATATACGACACGCCTGACGGCACGCGCAAATTATCTTCAAGCACATACACCGTGCCATCACGATCCCGCACCAAATCCGTGCCACAAATATGTGCCCATACGCCAAAGCGGGGCGTGATACCCACGCATTGCGGGCGAAAATTGCCCGAGCCCGTTAGCACCTCAGCAGGAAACACACCCTCTTGGATAATGCGCTGCTCATTGTACAAATCGTTGATAAATAAATTCAGGGCGCGCAAACGTTGCTTCAAGCCCGCCTCAATCTGTGTCCATTCGCTACGTGCCATCACACGCGGAATCGGATCAAACGGCCAAGCGCGGTCGATATTGCCCGCTTCGCTGTAAATCGTGAAGGTAATGCCCATCGCCATGATGGTCGCATCCACCGCTTGCTGACGCGCCGCCAACTCTTGCGCGTCCAAGCTATCCAGATAATCAAACAACGGGCGAGCCGCCAAACGTGGCCGCTGCGCCTCGTCCAACAACTCATCAAACGCCGTATTCGTCGTATATTCGGGTAAAGTCAGTTTCATAATTGCCTAGTCTCGTGTGGTCTATACGAGAACTAAGCGAATTACGTGCCAGAGCGGGATTTAGGGAAGATAAACTGAATGGAAGCGAAGCCCAGCCCAGCGATTACCACGTGATTTGTTGGGCTGCACTGTGTTCAACCTAATCTACGCGCTGCTAGGCGGATATGGACGTAGGGCATGGGAGTTTTTTGTTGGTAGTTAATTAAGTCAGCTTACTTACCAATTTGTGAAAACATACCACAGACCCCAAAAGGACAGAATCATTGTAAGTAAACCAGTTTGGAGGTTGGATTGAGCTCTATTCACTGCATGTTGAATACTATCCATAATCCTCGTTCGAGTTATGTCGTTTGTTAACTCCGAATCAGAAAAATTGTCGATAAACAGAATCACCGCATCTCGATCTTTATTTGTAAGAAAACCAATTGTTGAGGATACCCAATCAATCAGATCGGATTTTATTTGGTACAAAGGTAAATCAAATACCCTACTCTTAAGTGCCCTTTTAACTCTTCTTTCATTGGGATAGTCCTTAAGCAACATCGAAAACGCCACCATCAAAAATAATACTGAGAAAAAACCAACTGGATAAATTGTCCAAGGGCGGATTTTTTTTGTTTTGTCATCGGAAATATCTTTCACTCCCAACGAAGAAACGCCTGCGATACGAGCAGCTGCATTAAATTTGATATTGCTCGTTTTTGCCAGAACGCTAAAGTGAATTCTATCATTTGGATTTAAAAGGGGAAAATCAAAAGTTGTACTCCCTACCGCTTTATCAAAAATGAGATTTGCCCCCAAATTGGGAGGTTGCATTGAGTCAATTTTGACATCAATAACGCCAGCCTCTTTGGCAAAACTAACAACAATAGGAGAAACAACATCTTTTTTCCCAATTGGTGATCTTCCAGTGTTGATAATAGAAAAAGTTATTCTTGATAGCTCCTCCAAAGATTCACCGTCGTAAGTAATAACCAAGCCGTTCATTTTTTCGGGTTTGGAAATGATCGTACTTTTTCCTGTGAGAACAAGCTCAATGGCAGATGTAGTTTTATAGTAATCCCATACGATGGGAACAACAATTCCTAAGCCAGCAAGCAAGATAGTCCAAAAACCGACGTTAAAAAGTTTTTTCATCTAAACAATCCTTCTCTTTGTCTTGCTGTGTGGTTCATCAACAATACAAGTCGGCAAACAGAGCTTTCTTACTTCGTCAGCTTCCACCCCATCATCTCTCCCGCCCTTAACGGCACAAGCTGATGCTCGCCAAATCCCACTGTCGTAGGCACTTGCCATGGCTCTTTGCGCAAGGTAATGGTGTCGGTATTTCTGGGCAATCCGTAATAATCCGCGCCGTAGAAGCTGGCGAAGCCTTCTAATTTATCCAGCGCGTCGGCGGCTTCAAACGCTTCGGCGTAGAGTTCGATGGCGGCGTGGGCGGTGTAGCAACCTGCGCAGCCGCAGGCGGCTTCTTTGGTGTGTTGGGCGTGGGGCGCGCTGTCGGTGCCGAGGAAAAATTTGGGGTTGCCGCTAGTGGCTGCTTTGACCAAGGCGGCGCGGTGAGTTTCGCGTTTCAAAATAGGCAAACAGAAATAATGTGGGCGGATACCGCCGACCAGCATAGCGTTGCGGTTGTATAGCAAATGATGCGCGGTGAGCGTTGCGGCGATATGGGCGGGCGCGTCAGCCACGAATTGTGCGGCTTGCTGGGTAGTGATGTGTTCAAACACCACGCGCAATTCGGGCAAATCCTTGAGCAACGGCTGCATGACGCGCTCAATAAACACCGCTTCGCGGTCAAAAATGTCGATGTCGGGATCGGTCACTTCGCCATGCACCAACAGCGGCATACCGCATGCTTGCATGGCTTCCAACACAGCGTAGGTGTTGCGCAAGTCCGTCACACCCGCGTCAGAATTGGTGGTCGCGCCTGCGGGATAGAGTTTGACGGCATGCACCACGCCACTGGCTTTTGCCGTATAGATTTCTTCGGGACGCGTGGCGTTGGTGAGATACAGCGTCATCAACGGGTCAAATTTAGCACCTTCGGGCAACGCCGCCAAAATTCGTTCGCGGTAAGTGATGGCTTGCGCAGTGGTCGTCACAGGCGGGCGCAAGTTGGGCATGACAATGGCGCGGGCAAACTGGCGGGCGGTATCACCAACCACTGAGCGCATCAAGTCATCATCGCGCAAATGTAAATGCCAATCATCGGGACGGGTGAGGGTGAGTTGTTGCATGGTTGGGCTCCAAAATGAAGTGGTACGATGGTGCGCACACGACGTGCGAAAACCTCGCGATTTTGCGGAAATTACGGTTTGGTGGTGACACCCAGATACCGCCGAATGCTGACATCGGCGGCATGACTGGGGCGATACCCCACGTGCAACATGCTGCTGTAATTCCAGTATTGGTAATTGGTGGGTTTGCATTGCGCAAACAGCAATTTCATCATGCGCAAATCTTTGGCGGGCAGGGTGATTTTCGTGCTTTCGCTGGTCATCGAGTCGATGATGATGCCGTTCATATTCACATCCAGCGCGGCGACTATCTCGCAAATCAGCATGGAATTGCCATTCTCACACGAGCCAGATGGGCAGTTGTCCAGCTCGGTAAAAGTGGTGCGTAGTGCTTGTTTCGCCGCCGCAACGGTGCGGTATTCCTTCACAAAGGCCGCCAATGTCGCACTTTCATCCGCCGCGAAGACCACACTGGAGGCGGCAAGCAGCAAGGCTGCGATTAATGTGTCAAATAAGCGTGGACGTGACATAGAACACCCGCAAAGGAAATGTGTCGTTTTCGTCGGGTTACGCGCTAAAGCCGCTCACCCGACCTGCGAATTTTGTTCGGCGACAGGCATCCAGCCCGCCACCACAATGCCTGCTTCGTACAGTAGCCACAGCGGCATCGCCAGCATAAATTGCGACACGATGTCGGGCGGGGTGAAAATCGCGCCGACTACAAATGCGCCGACCACTACGTAAGGGCGGATTTCGCGTAATTTTGCCACGTCAACTACGCCCATGCGCACCAATACCACCACGGCTACAGGCACTTGGAAGGTGACACCAAAGGCGATAAACATGGTGAGCACAAAGCTCAAATACTTATCAATGTCGGTCATCACTGCCACGCCTGCGGGGGCGGCGGCGGTGATAAAGCCGAATACGATGGGAAACACGGCGAAGTAAGCGAATGCCATGCCGCAGAAAAACAGCAAGGTGCTGGCGATGACCAATGGCCACACCATTTTCTTTTCATGGGCGTACAGCGCGGGGGCGACGAATCGCCAAAGTTGATACAAAATGTAAGGCAAGCTAATCAAAAATGCCGCCATCAGCGCGACTTTCATCGGCACGAAGAACGGCGTGGTTACATCCGTGGCGATCATTTGCCCGCCTTTAGGTAGTTTCGCCAACAAGGGGCTGGCTAACAGCGCATACAAATCGCTGGCAAACGGGAACAGGCAGATAAACACCAGCAGCAACGCGACCGCAGAATGCAGTAAACGCGTGCGCAACTCAATAAGATGGGTGATGAAAGTTTCGTGACTACTCATGGGGTTTTCTGATCCGAGTCAGTCGATTTTTGTGCAACCGATTGATTCAATGCCTGAACTTCCTGATTGATGGTTTGATTGGTTTGCTGTACGGATTGTTCTAAGGCGGTCGCCTCGGCTTGCACTTTTTGCTGCAACTGGCGGAATTCCTCTATCGCCATATCGCGAGAAATATCGGCTTTCACCCCGTTGATGTAGCGTTGCGCTCGCCCATACAAATGCCCCAAGGTGCGCGCCACTTTGGGCAGGCGTTCAGGACCAATGACCACCAGTGCCACCACCAACACCACCATCAGCTCGGAAAGACTGAAATCAAACATACCCAATGCGCGCCGTGCGGTACTAAACTTTGCTATGGGTTTTGTTGCTGACTTCGCCTTCGATGGCGGAGCCGTCTTCTTTGATTTGTTTGGTCGGTTCGTCATCGCTACGGATGCCTTCTTTAAACCCTTTCACCGCGCTGCCCAAGTCTTTACCCACGCTGCCCAATTTTTTCGTGCCGAATACCAACACAATCACCACCAACACGATCAACCAATGCCAAATACTCAATGAACCCATGACGCTCTCCTAATTTAGTTACGTGCAACCATCGGGGGCAATTTGCCGCCGCCGAGTATATGTATATGTAAATGAAATACTTCCTGCCCTCCGCCCACGCCTGAATTGATAATGGTGCGGAAGCCGTTGTCCAACCCTTGTTCCTTGGTCAACTGGGGAGCCAAAGTCAGCATTTTACCTAGCAATGCCGCGTGTGTCTCATCCACTTCTTGTAATGACACGATATGGGCTTTGGGGATCATCAAAAAATGCACCTGTGCAGCGGGGTTGATGTCGTGAAATGCAATGATTTCATCGTCTTCGTATACTTTACGGCAAGGAATCTCGCCGCGTGCAATTTTGCAAAATAAACAGTTGCTCATGGTAAACGTCTCCCTAAGGTAATGGTTGTCACGGTGCTTTGCTGATGCGGCTCCATTTCGGCTGGCGAGTTTACCGTTTTTTGAGTGATTGTGCTTTGCATGGTTTTGAATAACGCACCATCGCCAAAACTTAAAGCGCAATTTTGCATCCAGATTGCCTCGTCACAGATCACGATCAAGTCGTATCTCTGGGCAAAACTGGACATGACCTTTCTAAGCCGACACTCAGCAGCTCGTTGAGGTGGGGAGTTAAAATGACCACACATTTTTAGCATGGAAGCCATACACAATGATTGCAATGCTATTGATGGTTGCGGGGATTAAAGGCGGGTTATCCATTGTGATGCTGACCATGATTCCAAGCTCTTTTGCCCATCTTGAGATGTTCAAGGTCGTTGTGATTGGTATCATTTTGTCCTCAACCTTCCTATGTCTAGGAGGGCTGATCTTTATCATTGCTGCTAATCAAGCAAAGTTTGTCGCTGAGAAACAAGCGGATGAGCATCACTGAACTGTGATTTTAGCCTCAGGAGACACTAACTAAATCTGTTCGTGAGTTATGAGCCAGCCGAACAATCTAATGGCCGAAAGATGCCCCGTACACCACACCGTAATCACCGCCCTGCCCACGCCTGCGCGAACATGGCTTTATCGTACAAAACCCAGCAGGGCAATGGCAGTTGCGCGTGCCGCTGTTTGAACAATGGCTGCTGCGCTTTGATCGGCTGGTGTTGGACTAACGATTTTGCAATACAATTACGCGGGAAATCTCAACCTATGGGAGTGCTCATTAAATCCGTTCGTCCTGAGCTGGTCGAAGGATGAATGGATTTAATCAACTGATGATGCGTAATCTTCCGTTTATGGTTCGACCATTCGACAAGCTCATGACTCACCACGAACGGAAGGTTAAATCAGCATCTTCCCCAAACAAAACCTAATTGGAAAAATATGCGTTATTGGCTAATGAAATCTGAACCGAGTGATGTCAGCATTGATGATCTGACGGGCTTTGCCGAGCAAACAGTGGCGTGGTATGGCGTGCGCAATTACCAAGCGCGGAATTTTATGCGCGACCAAATGCAGGTCGGCGATGGGGTGCTGTTTTACCATTCCAATTGCAAACCTGCGGGGATTGCGGGCATTGCGCGGGTCAGCAGCGTCGCGTATCCCGATGCCACGCAATTCGATAAAAACAGCAAATACTTTGACCCCAAAGCCACGCCAGAACAGCCGCGCTGGTTTAATGTCGATGTGCAACTGGTGCGCAAAATCCCGTTGATTAGCTTGGACACCTTACGCCAACATCCAGAGCTGGCGCGGATGCGTACTTTGCAACGCGGCAATCGTTTGTCGATTACCCCCGTCGATCCCGACGAGTGGCAATTTATTCTGAAAATGTGATGGAATGGTATGCGGCGTATTTGCTGCTCGGCGCGTTTACGGGATTTTTTGCGGGCTTGTTTGGCATCGGCGGCGGGCTGTTATTTGTGCCCGTGTTGAGTACGCTGTTTGCCGCTCAACAGCTGAGTGCGACGCATAACTTGCATCTCGCCATCGGCACATCCATGGCGACCATACTCTATACCGCTGCCGCCAGTGCCCATGCGCATTACCGTTTAGGCGCGGTACGTTTGGATATTCTGCGTAAACTCACGCTGGGATTGCTGTTGGGCACAGGATTGGGTGCGGCGATGGCGAATCACATTTCCCCGCGCTATTTGAGCGGATTTTTCGCGCTGTTTATGTGCTACGTCGCGGCAAAAATGCTGCGAAAAAGCCAAGTCAACGCCGATCTCCCCCTACCCAAACAGGCGGTATTAACCTTGGTCGGCATCGGCATAGGTACTATCAGCAGCTTGGTGTCTATCGGCGGCGGAACATTGAGCGTGCCGTTTATGCTGCGCCACAATATTCCCTTGAAAAATGCGATTGCCACCTCCGCCGCGCTGGGCATTCCCATTGCGCTGGGCGGCACGCTGGGCTATATCGTCATCGGACTGCCGCAAACTAATTTACCGCTACACACGTTGGGTTTTGTGTATCTGCCCGCGCTAGGCTTACTGGTGGCAGGCAGCATGGTGACAGCCTCCCTCGGCGCGAAAGCTGCACATCACTTGCCTTTAACACCCTTGCGACGCGGTTTTGCCGTGCTGTTAATCGTATTGGCGTGCAAGATGCTGTGGCAAGCCATAGCGTAAGTCTTCCCCTTTTCCAGCCTGCGCTTTAAGATGCGCGCCTAATCCTTTATTTCACCTGCCTCATGCCGCCCCTATCGTCGCCCGACACGCCCCGCATCTTATTGGTTAAAACCTCCTCGCTCGGTGACGTGCTGCATAACTTGCCTGTGGTCAGCGACATCGTGCATCATTTTCCGCATGCGCATATTGATTGGCTGGTAGAAGAAAGCTTTGCCGCGTTGCCCAAGCTGCATCCCGCTGTGGAAAAAGTGATTCCTGTTGCCGTGCGACGCTGGCGGAAGCATATTTTTCAAGCCGCGACTTGGGCGGAAATCAACGCAATGCGCGCCACCTTAGCGCAGCGGCATTATGACTTTGTGATTGATACCCAAGGGCTGGTCAAAAGTGCGCTGTTGACGCGACAGGTGCGAGGTGTGCGCTGCGGCATGGATCGCCACAGTGCGCGTGAACCGCTTGCGGCCATGGCATATCAACGTCAATATGCGGTGGCAAAAGGGCAACATGCGGTCGAACGTAATCGGCAATTGGTCGCGCAGGCGTTGGGTTATACGCTGAATACACCCGCCGACTACGGCATTTTGCCGCCCAACTTGCCGCGCCCCAACTGGTTGCCAGCGGGCGACTACGCCGTGTTGCTGCACGCCACCAGCCGCGATGATAAGTTGTGGGATGAAGCCAACTGGGTGGCGTTGGGACTATATTTTCAACAGCAAAACATTCGTTGTGTCTTGCCTTGGGGCAGTGCCACGGAACAGGCGCGTAGTCAGCGATTAGCTGAACAAATCCCCGATGCCATTTGCCCGCCCAGATTGGCATTGAACGACATCGCCGCCTTGCTGGGCGGTGCGCAAGCCATTATCGGCGTGGACACGGGGCTGGCACATCTGGCAGCCGCGTTAGACCAACCCACCGTCGGCATTTACACCGCCACCGATCCCGTGTTGACGGGGCTGTATGCAGGAAAAAGGGTTGAAAACCTAGGGGGCATCCATTGCTCGCCGACGGTTGATGAGGTGGTGGCAACCGTACAGGAGCTGGTAAAACGCTGAGGAAAAACCTACTTGCTGGAGGCAGTAGCTTTCCAATTCGCGGCGGCCTGTTGAGCAGTCTTTCGTTGATCGGGTGTCAGTTGGGCTTCAACGACCCCTTGATTGATCAAGGCGACCATATTGCCTTGTTTCGAGGCAAGCCTATACCACATATCCGACTGCACTAAATCACGGGGCAAACCAATGCCATATTGATACACCACCCCCATGCGGCTTTGCGCATCATCATTGCCTGACTGAGCCGCTTTCTGGAACCACTCGGCAGAGCGTTCCAAGTCAGGGGGAACATAATTCCCTTCCGCATAAATTGTCCCCAGCCGCACCTGTGAGGGCACGTACCCTTGCCCCGCCGCTTTTTGGAACCATAGCACTGCACGTTCTGGATTGGGCTTCGTACCATAACCCTCTTCGTACATCACCGCCAGATTATGCTGCGCGTGAATCTGTCCTTGTGATGCGGCTTTTTGAAACCATGCAAACGCCTGTGTAGGATCTTCAGCCACACCGCAACCAATATCATAAAACCCACCCAACAAATATTCGGCATCAGCAAGACCCTGTGTTGCGCCACGTTGCGCCCACTCAAAAGCCCGCTTGTCATCTTTCGCCACGCCTTCCCCACGGTAAAAGCGTTCAGCCAATTGCAATTGTGCCTCCGCATTACCCGACTCGGCTGCCTGTTGCAACTCAAGCAAATTTTTAAAAATGGGCGGAGGGGCTTTATGATTTGCTTGCCCTGCTTGATGAGACGATTTATCGCCACACGCCAACAAGAAAAGGGTGAGAAATAAGACGCGTATCTTCATATAAAAAGGAGCTTTGTGCGTTTCGACTCGACGCTATCATCCAGTTTGAGGTTCATATTGATTGAAATGATCGTGATTGAATTTTGCATTTTACCTGATTGAATGCGCTACAAAAAATAACCGTCGCTAAACTGCGTGACAACCTTAATGCCTATCCGTCGACCTGCAACTACACCGCAGATGCGGCTAAACTGGATTTTCTTGGTCGAAAAAGCGATGTTGCAAGCCAAATTGGGCGGACAAATGCGTACCCAATGCCTGTATCCCTAGGCGTTCCGTAGCATGATGTCCCGCCGCGATAAATGCCACGCCATGCTCTTCTGCCAGATGAAAGCATTGCTCAGACACTTCGCCCGTCACATAAGCATCGACACCTTGCGCAATCGCCGCTTCAAAATAACCTTGCGCGCCCCCGCTACACCATGCCACACGCTGAATCTGCTTGCCTGTATCGCCCAACAACAGCGGGGTTCGCTGTAGTGCGCCCGCAATTTGCACACCAAAAACTGCCAAACTAAGCGGGGTAGTCAGCTCACCTTGCCACACGATATTTTGCTCTCCAAATTGTCGAGTCGCGGTCATATTCAAAAGCCGTCCTAATTGGGCGTTATTGCCCAATTCTTGATGCGCATCGAGCGGCAGGTGATACGCCAACAAGCTTACGTCGTGGCGCAACAAGCTGGCGATGCGGCGTTTTTTAATGCCCACGATCGCCGCCTCTTCGTTGCGCCAGAAGTAACCGTGATGCACCAAAATCGCATCAGCTCCCCACGCCATCGCTGCATCCAATACGGCTTGCGAAGCGGTCACCGCCGTGGCGATACGCGCAACCTGCGCGCGACCTTCAATTTGAATGCCGTTTGGGCAATAGTCCCTGAACAACTGGGTTTGCAGCAGGCTTGCGTTATAATCGCGCAGTTCATTGAGTTGCATTGCGTCCTTCTCTCACTTAATTTTACATTGACCTCATCATACCATGCGTAAACATTGGCTTTTGTTCACCCAAACCGTCACCATTGCACTGGCATTGCTGTTCATTATTCAAACACTCAAACCCGAATTATTACCGAATGTCGCCCGCAGCACAGGGGTCGTCACGCTGTATGAAAGCGCACCGCCTGTTGAACAAGCCGCGCCTGCTGTGACTAGCAACCTCACCCAAGCAGCACAAAAAGCGATGCCTGCGGTCGTCAACATTTATACACGCACCGAGCTTAAATCTTTGCCTAATCCTTTTATGGGGGATCCGCGCTTCCGCTTTTTCTTTGGCGATCAGGATAATAGTGAAACGCGGAGCAGTTCCAGTTTAGGCTCTGGTGTGATCGTCAGTTCGTCAGGCTATATTTTGACCAATCATCATGTGGTTGAAGCGGCAGATCAAATTGAAGTGGCTTTGGCCGATGGGCGCAAGGCAGAAGCACACGTCGTAGGTTCAGATCCTGAAAGTGATTTAGCAGTCATCAAAATTGATCTCCCTGGCAATATTCCTGTTATTACTTTTGGACAATCTGAACACGTACAAGTGGGCGATATGGTGCTCGCCATCGGCAATCCCTTTGGCGTGGGAGAAACGGCTACCATGGGCATCGTCAGTGCCCTCAAACGGGATCATTTGGGACTCAATACCTTTGAAAATTTCATCCAAACGGATGCGGCGATTAACCCTGGCAATTCGGGTGGCGCGCTGGTGGACACAAAGGGCAATCTTATCGGTATTAACAGTGCGATTTATTCTCCCAATGGTGGCTCATTGGGCATCGGTTTCGCTATTCCCGTGAACACGGCGAAGAAAACCTTAGAGCAAATTATTCAACATGGCTCGGTAACGCGTGGCTGGCTGGGCGCAGGGATGCAAGAACTCACTCCTGAGCTGGCAAAATCCTTTGGCTTACCCAACACGGAAGGCGTATTGGTCAGTGAAATTGTGCGCAACAGTCCCGCAAACAAGGCTGGCATCAAAAATGGCGATGTGTTGCTGGTCATTGACAATCAACCGATCAAGGACTCCAAAGCCATGCTGGATGCAGTGACCAATATTCCCCCTGAAAAAACCGTATCCATCCAACTGATGCGAAACGGCGCATTGCAAACTATAACCGTTAAAATTGGCAAGCGCCCCACTGTCGCCAGACAATAATCAAAAGAACCATACCACGAGCGCAACGCTCACTGCCCTGCTTGAGATAGCATGAATAAAAACGGTTCCATAGGGATCGTTTTTTATGGGATTCACATTGGCAGCACGGCTTAAAATACTTATAATGAAGTGATTAGATATTATAAAAAACAGCATCCCTGCCACGCTAAATGGTATGGGTGTAGGGGAAGCGCAGCGACGCATAACGAGCTTGACCTATCGAGATAGGTCATACCTCTCGCTAAACAATAATCGACACATTCACTTTGATGGGTTACTTGCAAAACCAAGTGACCACGTTTCGTCACGCCGCTTAATACCAAAAACACAAAGGAAACTGGATGATATCCTTGTATGACCTAAATCGTCTGTTCGATCACGGATGGCTTGCTTGCCTCGTGCTCACGGCCTGTGTGCCTGCTCCCATCCACTATTACACAGTAGCTTCCGCTCGTCCTAATAGCGCACCCAATATTCGCCACTCACAAACACGCGCCCCGCGTGTGACCTATAATCGCTGGCAACAACTACCAGATTGGCAGTCGGTGGATTTGCGTACTAGTTGGACTGCACTACTCAATAGTTGTGCCGCACTCAAACATCAACGCGACTGGCGAAGAGTTTGTTCCCGCGCTGAACAGCAATCCTCTTTAGACAATGAGCAAATCCGTACTTTTTTCGAGTCGGAATTTACCCCTCAACAACTTGTGAATGCTGATGGCTCATCCAAGGGGCTTGTGACGGGCTATTACGAACCCAAACTGAAAGGTAGTCATACCCGCACAGCACGTTTTCGTTATCCTTTGTATGCCATACCTGAAGCATTATTGGACTCTCAAGCACCCATTCCAACTGCAAATCATCAGCCCTATTACAGTCGCGCCCAAATTAACGCAGGCATCGCCAATTTAGCGGGACAAGAATTGTTTTGGGTGGAAGACGAAGTTGAATTGTTTTTTCTACAAATCCAAGGCTCTGGGCGCATTGAATTGCCCAATGGTCAATTTGTTCGTGTAGGTTATGCGGGCGATAACGGTCATCCCTACCGTTCTATCGGCAAAAAACTGGTGGAGATGGGCGAGCTATCGTTGGATCAAGCCTCAATGTGGGATATTCAAGACTGGGGTTTACAAAATCCAGAACGATTCGCCAAACTACTGAATAGCAATCCGCGCTACACTTTTTTCCGCGAACTCCCTGCTACTGCCTCCGCCCCGATTGGTGCGCTAGGCATTCCCTTGACCGAGGGATATAGCATCGCCGTTGATCCACAAAGCATTCCATTGGGCGTGCCTGTTTTTTTAGCGACTACTTTCCCAAACAGTGACAGCCCTTTGAATAGATTGGTTTTTGCTCAAGATGCAGGAATTGCAATCAAAGGAAAAGTACGCGCAGACTTTTTTTGGGGCTTTGGTGAGGAGGCCAAAACTCAAGCCTCACGTATGAAGCAAACGGCAAAAATGTGGGTCTTGCGACCCAAGCCAGCGAACCAACGCGTCGCGCATGATGTCACTAGCCCGACACAAGACGTAAATTGACGGATAGTACATAGGTATGTTCGATAAGCTGTTAGTCGTTAGTTGTTAGTTGACAACGTGAAAAGCTATACGCAAATGTAATATTTTAAATATATTCAGTGAGATGCAATAAAATTCACACTCCACCAACTAAAAGCTAACGACTAGCGACTAACAACTCATACCCAATTATTTGTACGCAATCACTTAACTACGCCAACGGCGATATTTTCAGTGCAAAGCCTAAAACCGTTTCAAACACATTTTTGGCGGTAGCGGCATTTTGCAATGCGGTGTTCATCTTGGTGATTTCGTCCGACACCTCTTGCATGCTCACGCCTTGTGCCACGGGCGTATGTAGCTTAGCCGCCAATTGTGTCATTGCAGGACTAACCACCTGTTTCTTTAGTGCATTGGCACTGTCTTCAATGTCCAATTTCCACACTAAATCGTCGATCATCGCCGCCTGCATGGCAACGACGGACAATAATTTATTGAAAACGGGCAAGCTTTCTTTCGGAATACTGGCCAATAATTTTTGCACTTCGACATTACTTAATTGTTCTGGCATGGATAAACTCCTTGAAAAAATAAAAGGGGGTGACTAACACGCCTCACTGTTCTACTTATCACACGAAATTTTATTTCTGAGCGACTATTTCGGCATAAACAGAGATTTCAACAAGTCTTCCGCCGCCTTTTGGCGCGCTGGACTGCCCGTTTTCTTCAACACATAATCGTCAAAACCTTGAACCACGCGATCATTCTGCATCGCCGATTGCAACAAGCCGCTCGTATCGGTATTGGTATTCGTCGCGGTCAACATTTGAAGCGCAATTTCTCGCCCCGTTTTGCTTTGTTGCAACAAAGCCGTCTTACGCTCATTGTATGATTGCAATAAATCACGCGCGGCTTGTTCCTTTTGTTCCAAAATCGCCAAGTCTTGGAAGTGCTTACGCATCAATACAAATTTATTCGCCTTACTTGAAGAAGGTTGACGATAAATCGCATCAAACCCTATCCATTTTGCCGCTGCCACCATAGGCAACATATCGCTAAATGCCACCGCTGCCGTCAATGGTCGATCACTTTGAAAGTGCGTCACTTCAATTGCCCTAGATTCTTCGGATAAACTGCTCAAGCTGTCTTGCAACTTGGCCGCTTCTTGCGTGTAATAACTCGCAATCTGAGTCATGTCGTTGCTATGCGGATTGTCATTGGCTTGCACCGAACGGATCACTTCACGATAGGAATCAATGAGCTGCGATTCAATCACCGCTTGAAAAAAGGCTTCATCAGCATCAAAAAAAGTGGTGAGATTATTTTCCAAAGCGTCGGCATTTTTAAAATTTTGCTGCGCGACAGGCTGCATCACGGTCATGGAGGCACACCCAGATAGTGCCACGCCCATTAGCATCACAACTATTTTTCTTGAAACCATGCTCAGTCTTCCTTATACGTGAAGTTAAAAAACCAATCTAGCAGGCCGTTGGTTTATCCAAAAAGTGCGTCAGTTTCCTTGCGATGGCGTGAGATGTCAACCCAACTTTAAGTGCTTAGCGGCTGATGCTCAGGCGCATCCCAAGGGGCTACTTTCAATAACAGCAACATCCCTGGGATGGCAAGCAACGCACAAAACAAGAAGAAAACAGGCCAGCCTAATAGCTCGACTAACCAGCCCGCCGTCGCGTTGACAAAGGTGCGCGGCACGGCGGCGAGGCTGGTGAACAGGGCGAATTGGGTGGCGGTGTAGGCAGGATGGGTGGTGCGGGCGATATAGGCGACAAAAGCCGCTGTACCCAGCCCCACACCCAAGGCTTCCAGCCCAATCGCCAAGCCTAGCTGCACCAAATGCACGGGTTCTATCACGTCGTGGTGTCCTTGCGTGGCTAGCCAGTAAAATCCGAAAATCGACAGCACTTGCACGATACCAAACAGCCACAAAGCGCGATTGATACCCAGTTTAATCATCCAAATACCGCCCAACAACGCGCCGATTACCGCTGGCCACAAGCCCGCATTTTTGGCGATTAGGCCAATTTGCGATTTGCTAAATCCCATGTCGATGTAGAACGGCGTAGCGAGCGCGGTGGCTAAACTGTCGCCCAGTTTGTAGAAAAATAAAAATGCCAAAATCAACGCAGCACCCTGCCAACCTTGGCGTTGGATAAATTCGCGGAAAGGTTCAACCACCGCATCGCGCAAGTTGCGCGGGGTGTGTAGCACGGGCGGTTCGGTGATAAGCAAAGTCATCGCCATACCAGGAATCATAAACAACGCGGTGATGGCGAATACGCTGTCCCATGGCAAATAGTCCGCCAAAATCAAGGACAACGCGCCTGGCACCAGTCCCGCGATGCGATAGGCGTTGACGTGTACCGCGTTGCCCAAGCCTAATTCATGCTCGAATAATAATTCGCGGCGGTACGCATCCAGCACAATGTCTTGGGTCGCGCTTAAAAACGCCAACAAGGTAGCGAACAACACGATCATGCTCAAATCCCGCTGCGGCGAAAATCCGCCCAGCGCGGCAATGACCACCAACAACGCCACTTGCGTCAACAACATCCACCCGCGCCGCCGCCCCAACAACGGCACGGCATAACGATCCAAAAACGGCGACCACAGAAATTTCCACGTGTAAGGAAACTGGATCAGTGCCATCGCACCAATCACGCGTAAATCCACGTGTTCCGTTCGCAACCATGCGGGCAGTAAATTCAGCAATAGATACAACGGCAAACCAGACGTAAATCCAGTCAACACGCAAATCATCATGCGGCGGGTAAAAAGGGTTTGCCAAAGGGTCATGGAAAATCAGTGTGTAGTGTTAAAGTTGAGCGTTGTTAGGAACAACTCTAATTTATTCGTCATCCCCGCGTAGGCGGGGATCCAGCTCTTTGTTTTAATGGAGGCAATGATTAAAGCCGTTCGCCCTGAGCCATGAGCTTGTCGAGTGGTCGAAGGGAAACCGCATTATAACAACCCTTCCGTTCATGGTTCGACAGGCTCACCACGAACGAAAGGGTTATGGTACTTTCCTAGATTCCATTTCATTCCATCTAGGCTACGGCTGCTTTCAAATCTGCGTGGGTATAACTGACAGCTTCGTTTTCCATCCCACGTAACGCCTGACGCATTGCTAATTCGCTAAATTCCGCATCCGTCCACGTTTGATGGACGAGGGGCTTTTCAATCGCCACACCTGATTTAACAGCGATAAATTCTACGAAATCAAATACTTCAGATTGCCTGTCTTGCGGCAAACTTTGCAAAATCGCAATTAAATCCATGTATCCCATGTTCAATGCTCCTTGGGTATAGTAGCCCGTATGCAATACGGGGTTTCTTGTTTGAATTTGTTAATGTATTTCCAACACACCCATGATATTGCTTGGCTTTTGTCGGCAATCCAACACTCGCCAGACTTGGATCAGTTCCCCACTGACGCGATAGTAAATGGCATATGAAAAGCGTTTTGACAGCGCACGGTAATAGCCGAAAAATTGCTGATGAATCCCGCATAGAGCAGCAGCGCATCAATGTCGGAAAACAGGGTATCTAAGAAATAAGCCCCTAAACCTGCTTGCTGCTGTTCATAAAATTGCTGTCCCGCCTCAATGTCGCTCATCGCGATGCTTAAAATTTCTATTTGCATGATGCTTTGTCGCGCAGCATTTGTTTGGCAACATCCCACGAAACAAAACGCGTCCGATTCTCAGCATAATCACGTTCGGCCTGCTGCAAAGCCTCAATGTGCCACGACGGAGAGGGCAAAGGGATGACATCCCGCGTCAAATCCTCCCAAATTGCCTCCATCATCTGCAATTTCTCGCTGCGGCTTAAGTTTGCGATGCTTAACATGGTATTTTCTCCATTGGTCTTGATAGAAAACGATAGCCCGTATGCAATACGGAGTTTTATTTTAGGACGGGGGATTCCCGTATTGCATACGGGCTACGCTCACTGAGTAAACACAAAGTTTTCGACCTGTTTCCAACTTTTGGCTGTGTTAATTTTCAGATCATACCTGCTAAATTTTGAATGTATATCCAGAAGTAAAAATTGACTCTGAGCTGCTTTCGCCATTTCAAAATCCGTAATGGTATCGCCAATAAGCAACAAATGGCTCGGTGTGGAAGAGATATAACCTGCAATTGTCTCTAACATATCTGGCGCAGGCTTAGGTTTGTTGACATCTTTATCTGTGACAATGTGTCGAAACCTGCTCTTAAAAGCTTCGCGCTCCAACACATCTTCAACGTAATCTTTGGGGGCTGACGTCGCAATAAATAAGGGAATTTTCTGAGATATACGGTTAAGAACGTTAATTACATCACCCATTAAAGGTACTGAACTACGGCGTGATTCCCATATCCGATCTTTTTCTTTACGAGCCAACTCTTGTTGCTTATTAGAAAGCCCAACCCCCTCAAATATCCTCACTCCTGATCGCCCCGCCCAAAAATTTTCAATGAGTTTCTTTTCAATTATTTCGTCTGGCTTCGGAATGATTTGATTAAGTGCTTGCTTCCAAGAGATTTCTTGGAGAGTCATTGAGTCAACGATAACACCATCAAAATCAACAGCAAGCGCAAGAATACTTGTCGTCACTTTGAATGCTCCAAAATGTTCAACATGTATTTATACTGTTTTTTTACATGCTTACGATTTACTTCAAAAAGTGAAATGGCGACTATTATCGGTAAACAAGACATTAAACAGAAATGTGCTATTAAAATGAAAATTGGTTGATCAGGTAAGAAAATCTGGGGTACTCCACGAAGTGTTGCGATAGTGATCCCTATAGAAATTGCCATTGCAGCATTTCCAGCAGCTTCTTTTATAATTGCAAATCTCTCTACTTGTTTAATATCAAATGGTTTTGCAATTGAATTGAAATGACTTCTGGTGTTGTAACGTATATTGTCATTATCAAAATCTGGAGATGGATGATGCTTGATCAAATTAATTGAAGTGCCAAACCCCTGCACTGCAATACCAACAATCCATGCGATACCAGCTAAAAGAAGAGCGGCTGGCAATCCAGCCTTCCCAGTTTGATCAATAATAATCATCGCCATAGGAGTCTCATATAGCGAAGCAATCAAAACGATTGCTCCAGGTACTATTTTTGCGAAGAGGTCTCTCAAAAGAAAATTGTCATACAGCGATTCAAATAAATTTTCAGCACTTGTACCGTGTTTGAGGGTTTGTTCTTGTAGCGTTTTATTCTGAGATGTCTCGGTTGACTTCACATGAGGGTGTCGCAACATAAAATTTATTCCAAAATAATAGATTTTGTAAGACCAATAAGCGCAGCGCATCCGCATGATTTAACACAAAAAGGTGGATGCACTGCGCTTATCCACCCTTGTATTATCCGTCCCATTGGAAGCCACTTGGATAATCCAACAAATCGAAGTATTTTACCAATAGATTTTTGAGAGGCATCTCAAAAACGGGTGACTGGATGCCGTATCCACCC
>JAQTYN010000088.1 GCA_028688275.1 Gallionella sp.
TCTGTACCCTGGAGCAGCATGGGCATCTGGTTTCGCTTGACCTGAAGCACTTGACTCGGCATATTGGCAAACAGCTCTTTGCTTGAACTGCCCTCACAAGGCCCAAAACTGCTTGTAGTACAGGCGCTTGAGAAGGGGCTCACAACCACCCCGCCAGAAAGCACAGAGATGCGAGTGGTTTCCTGGTTGGCGAAAACGGTAAAGTCTGTACCTCGTACACCTATGGCTGCCACTGGCGTGTTAAACCGAAAATTTTGGCGGGCATTTTTAACAGCATCTCCTGAGATGTGTCGGGCCACTCCATTTTCGAGCTCAATTTTGATGCGGGTGTTGACGGGGTTCTCGCTGTCAATTTTGTATCTGACAATTTGGCCAGTGCTGCCTGGGCGCAAAATAAAAAAGCCTTTGTCTATAGTTTGTAGATACAAGTAGCCGTCTTTGCTGGTAGTGAGCAGCTCACCTTCAGCGACCTTGTCGCCGACCTGCACCGTGCGGCCAGCCACCTTGGCCTCACCCGCTAAAAAAACCACATGCGCGACCTCATTTGCCCATAGCAGACGGGCGTAAAAAGACAAGAACAAACTCACCCACAGTTTAAAATGCATCTTTACCTCAAGCTTCCTTTTGTTATGCACACTTTCGGTTCACTCTGTGACGCACAGAGCATATTTTACAGTTCGATCAATTAAGTGCTGTCTACGTTTTGTGTTTTTTGGGCATGGGTAAGGCAGTTGCTGCACATTAGTCGGATTGAGGTGGCATGGCACTATGGCCTGCGCCACCTGTGCTTCTCATGGGTTTTCTGTTGTTTTGGGGTCTCGGCTAACGCGCAGCCTGAAGTGATTACACCTGATTTGTACCACGATGCAATGCTGGCCATTACCGAGGGACGAATTAGCGACGCACAGGCAAAGTTAGGCATACTAGTTGCCAAAGAGCCCCGTCATGCCGGCGCTTGGCTTGACTTGGCTATGTTGTATTGTTCTGCAGGAAATGCTGACGAGGCCGAAAAACTGTTTGCAGAGATCGAATCCCGATTTGCCCCTCCACCACCCATTGTTGAAGTTATCACCAAGCAACGCCAAATGGGCTGCACGAGTCCTCGAACGGCTTTTCGTGGAACTATCAGGCTTAGCCGGGGGGTTGAAAGTAATGTGAATCAGGGCGCGTTGAACCCAAATTTTTCCATTGGTAGTGGCATCCAACAGGTGCAACTGGTTTTGCTGCCAGAGTACCAAGCGCAAAGTGATCAATTGACCCAGCTTGCAGCCGATATAGGACATGATTTTTCTGTCAATGGTCTCACGGGGCTGTTGCAACTTCAATCCCGCAACTATGAGCATTTGTCTGCCTACAACACCAGTTCGGTTTTTGCCAGTCTGGCGCAGCCTTTGCAATTTGAGCGCTGGCTCTTGCAGACAACCGGCTCAGTGGGTTGGGTGACGCTAGACCAAAACATGTACTCCAGACAACAGCAGTTGCAGCTTGAGCTGCAAACCCCACTGGGTTTGCCAGAGTATTACAGCTGGGGCTTATCTTGGATCTGGGGAAAGGTCAATTACCCGCGCCTGACTGGCTTTGATTCCAAAGGGCGTGAGCTTCGTACCGCTCTGAGTTACAACAAGGGTCGCGCATGGTGGCAAATGGCAACGGGGATCATGGACGATCAGCAAACCGGACAGCGCCCTGGGGGTAACCGGGTGGGTTCAAGGGTGGCGCTGGAAGGACAGTTTGATTTGGATGGTCTGATGTTGCTTCAAGCGGGTTGGCAGTTGCAAAAATGGCAAGGTGCGGCACGCTATTTTCCGGGCTTGATTGATGCCCAACGGTCACAACACACAGCGGCCTTGCGCTTAGCAGTTGTTTTACCGATAGGTAAACAGCAGGCACTCACGATTGAGTACAAGGACATTCGAAATGCAGAAAATATCTCTATTTTTGAATATCGAAATCAAGGACTTCAGCTCAGCTGGCAATGGCATCCGATGATGACCCATTGATTTGAATTTAACCCTGCCGATATGACAACGGCGAACCGAATTGATAGCCCCACCCCAACAATTAGTTCAGCACCCAATATGCCTCTGTCAGAGCAATCCATTGCCGAGCATCTGCGAAATTTGCCGTTTTTTTCCGGTATTGATGAAGACAGCCTTCAAAAGCTGGCTGACACGCTTCTGATTCGTAGCGCCGACCGTGGTCAAACTATTTTGAACAAAGGCGACGTGGGTCATCATTTGCTCTTTTTGCTGTCTGGTCGACTGCAGGCTGTGGACTTGACCGAAGATGGTCACGAAATTGGTTTGTCGTTTTTGACAGCAGGTGACTATTTTGGCGAGCTCTCTGTCATTGATGGCTTACCTCGGTCTGCTACGGTCATTGCTTGTGAGGCTTCTTTATATGCATTGTTGCCACGCCCTCAGGCGTTGGACTTGATGCATAACAACCCGTTGGTGGCCGAAAAGGTATTTAAAAAACTAGCCGCAAGTATCCGCAGAGCATCAGATTTCAGAACGATCCTAGGCATACCCAACGCTTTTCAGCGGGTGTATGCGTTGCTGAATTACCTCTCCAAAACAAGTCCCGGAGGAGAAGTCATCGACAGTTTACCAACGCAACAAGAGATCGCCATCATGGTCAATACCAGTCGTGAGACTGTTTCCCGGGCCATTCACGTGCTCATTCAACGCAAGATTGTTGAAAAAGACCTGAAGCGCTTACTGGTGCGTCAACCCGAGGCGTTACGCAATGAGATGAGTGCTAACCCGACACTTCACGCACAACAGAGGCGCTAACTGGTAAATGCACCACCCCGCCAAACCGGGGTCCTGAGCCAAACCCTACTTCGACAACGAGGGCTTGATCCCACCAGTCGTAATTACCGGCGAGATGACTGTCAGCGCCGTGGGCAGCGACCGTGAGACTGTAGCTCCCCACCCCAAGATTGAAATGATCGATGGTTAGTTTCAGGACGATTTGGCTGTGCGCCATGACGTTGCGCAATGAATCTGACAATCCAAGTTGATGGGTATTGATGCCAAAAATTTCGTTCCCCAAGCGATCTCGCAGCAACACGCCAAGAGTAACGTCTGGCAAATCTTGCAGAATGGCAAGGTCAACCACCAAATCGAGGGCTTCGCCTACAGTCACCTGCTGCGTTTCCCGCCCTTGTCGCAATATACGCACGGAACAAATCTGGGCTTCCCCTGTACCTGAACGCACGCCCCGGATATTTTGATTGGTTTGAATGTGCAGGGCGTGGTCTGATACCTTTGCTTCGTCCAGCGCAATTAAAGCGTTGTAGTAATCTAGCACCTGCACAGGATCACCATCGATTGCAATACGTCCACTCTCAATCAACAAGGCGCGATTGCAAAGTGATTTGACCGCCATGGGGTCGTGCGAAACAAAGAGTAGGGTCGCGCCTTGCTCTCGAAATTCACGTATGCGTCGAAAGCATTTATGCTGAAAATAGGCATCGCCCACCGCCAGAGCCTCATCAACGATCAATACATCGGGGCGCACCGCTGTGGCGGTGGCAAACGCCAACCGAACCATCATGCCACTAGAGTAAGTGCGCACGGGTTGCTGCAAGGCATCTCCGATTTCAGCAAAAGCAACAATGCTGTCCATGCAAGCGAGCACGTCATCCCGCGATAGGCCTTGCAATTGACCAGCCATTAGTACATTGTCATAACCCGATAATTCAGGATGAAACCCCATACCCAATTCAAGCAGCGCAGCAACCCGTCCGTTGATGTGGACTTCGCCTGTGGTTGGTATCAAGATGCCAGTGAGTAATTTGAGCAAGGTACTTTTGCCTGCACCATTGCGCCCAACCAAGCCCACGGATTCACCTTGGCAAATGCTGAAATTTAGATCATTGAGAACCCATCGCAACTCATGGTGCTGACCACCACCTGGCAACCATTCAAGCAGGCGATGACGAATACGGGCATACCGCTTAAAGGCTTTGCCAAGCTGCTTGACGGTAATCACCGACTCTGTCATGGTTAAAGATTGTCCATTAGATCTGATTTGTGCTGACGATACAGTCGGCTTGCAAACAGGGTAGTCAACGTAAAAGCTACGACCGTGGATATCCAGACTTCAGCTGCAGGCAGTGCACTGCCTAGCATTAAAGCCTGTGCCGCACTAACCGGGGCCAACAGCGGATTCAGCTGGAGCCAAGGAATAAGCCAGGTTGGCAAGATTTGAATGGGGTAAACAATGGGGGTTCCCCAAAATAGCACCTGCAGGGCGATGGCAGTTAATGCACCAAAATCGCGAAAAAAAACCTGCAAAATAGCAATGCACAAGCCCAAACTGAGTGCCAGTGATGTCACCACCAGCCAAATAGGGATCAGCCCAATAATTTCCCATCCTGGCAGCGAGTCACTTACGAGCAAGAAAGTGATCAAGATGCTCATTGCAAGCATGAAGTTAATGCTGGAGGACGTGACGTTGACCACTGAAAGTGCGCCACTCGGGAAGGATGCCTTTTTCAGCAAATTGGCGTTTTCAAGGTACAGGTTCTGGCTGCGCTGAAGAACTTCGGTGAACAAATTCCAGAACAAAAAACCGCAACATAAATAAATGCTGTAACCATAGATCGTGACATTGCCAGGCAGACGCCCCTTGAGCAAATTGCCAAATACCAATACGTAAAGCAATATCTGAAACGCAGGCACAATAAAAACCAAGACAACACCTAGCACCGAACCTTTGTAGCGCAAGCTGAAATCACGGTTAACGCTGCCTAATATGTAGCTACGAAAAAGCCAGAGTTCTTGTAGAGATTTCACGCCAGATATTTCTTTTTTTTGCACTCAACAAGCCCAATCAAGGTGTTCAATCGTTTATATGAATTGTACAGTTTGATTCGAAACAACCGCTAAGATAGCAGGCATGACCGATACAACAAATCACACGAAACTTGCGCTGTCATGATATCTGCCATCCGCCATTTTCTCAAATTCTTACCGACCAAATTGACAGAAGAGGACAAACATTTACACATCGTATGGAGTTTTGGATTGCTGCTTATCGCGCGGTATTTATGGCCTGCACCATGGGCTTTTTTGATTGTTTTTTCAATCGGATTGGCAAAAGAGTTCTGGGATGTCCGCTGGGGTAGCGGTTTTTGCTTTTACGACATTGTTGCCAATTTGCTGGGCAGTAGTTCGGCGTTGATGCTCACTGCTACACTGCCAGACTCGTTTTTTGATATATGAAAATACTTATCAATGGCACGCCTCTGCTTGCGCCCCTCACCGGCATTGGTCAATACATTCGTCATTTGTTTACCGCAATGGAAAAAATTGATGTGGCGGATGTTTACATGTATTACGGCTCAAGATGTGAAAAAGGCATGCGCATGCCGTCAGCTGGTAGTGCTAAAGCCGTGCAACGCGCCTATGGATTGTTGCAACGATTAATGCCACAGCCTCGTGCCCTGCGCAAGGTGGCCGAAAAGGCCTTGTTTGCCTATCACACCCGCAATACATTGGGGGGCGTTATTTACCACGAACCCAATTATGTTGCTCTGCCGTACCAAGGTCCCATGGTATTAACGGTGTGTGATTTGTCCTGCTTTGATCATCCTGAAGCACACCCGGCGGAGCGGGTGGCGTTGATGCAGCGCGATATGCCACGCAGCATTGAGCGGGCAGATCATATTATCGTGATTTCAGAAGCTACAGGCGCAGCTCTGCGCCGCTGGTTTCAGGTCGATCATACCCGTATTTCCACCACTTACCTAGCAGCCGATACCCGTTTTAGACCGCGCTCGCCGGCTGAATTGGCGCCTGTGTTAGCAGGTCTGGGCTTGACGGTTGGCGGCTACGTGTTGAGTGTTGGCACACTGGAGCCTCGCAAAAATTTGTCTGTGTTGTTTGACGCATATGCAGGCTTGCCCTCCGACTTGAGACAACGCTTTCCACTGGTGGTTGCGGGCATGAATGGCTGGCATACCCAAGGTCTGATGAAGTCTGCAGAAGCTCTACTCAAACGCGGTGAGCTCAAACTACTCGGTTATGTGGAAGATGCTTTGGTGCCCATGCTCTATGCCGGAGCCGCCGCTTTTAGCTACCCGTCGCGGTATGAAGGGTTTGGCCTACCTGCGCTGGAGGCCATGGCCTGCGGTATACCGGTTATCACATCAAACCGAACCTCGTTACCAGAAGTAGTAGGAAATGCAGGTTTAATGCTTGACCCCGACGATGTAGAAGGCCTGCGAGAGCAGTTGCGCAAACTGCTAGAAGATCGCTACTTTGCTGCCGATTTAGGCGCTCGTGGGCTGTTGCGATCGCAGCAGTTCAGTTGGGAGCGTTGTGCACGCGAAACCTTTAGCGTGTATGAGAAAGTAATGATGCAAAGAGGATTTAAACATTGAAAAAACGTCGCGTTCTGCATCTCTATCGTACCTACTTTCCAGAAACCCAAGGGGGGCTGCAAGAATCTATCCGGCAATTGTGCCTTGCCACAAAATCATTGGGAGTTGATAACGTGGTTTTTGCTTTGGCGCGCAATCCTGTACCGACACGGCTGGCGCTGCCGGAGGGGCAATTGGTACGTGCACGCTCCTGGGTCACGTTGGCATCGTGTGACTTTGGTGCTTGGGCTGCCTTGCGTCGCTGTCGCGAGGTGGCAGATCAATGTGACATCATTCAGATCCATTACCCTTGGCCTTTTGCCGACATGATGCTGCCCTTTGTTCGCAGGCGTGAACAGCCGGTGCTTGTGACGTATGTATCAGACATTGTGCGACAAAATAGCCTGGGTTTGGGGCAGCTTTATGCGCCGCTGCGCCGCAAATTGTTGGGGGTGGCAGCTAGTGTGGTGGCATCGTCGCCCAACTATGCGCAAAGCAGCGTGGTGCTGCGTGACTATCAGCACAAGCTAACTTGTATTCCACATTGCCTGGAAGATGCTCCACCCATTGATGTTTTTCTTTGTGAGCACTGGAGGGTGCAGCTTGGTCAGAATTTTTTTCTGTTTGTGGGCGTGTTGCGCTATTACAAGGGGCTCAACTTTTTGCTACAAGCTGCTCAGCAGGTGAGCATCCCCATCGTTATCGTGGGTGATGGCCCTGAAAGC
>JAQTYN010000089.1 GCA_028688275.1 Gallionella sp.
TCAAGTGCCACTTTCGCCTTGAACTCGCCCGTGAAGTTTTTACGTCGGCTTTCACTCATCACCTGCTCCTCTTTTACTGCAGGCTACCATCTTAATTCACTGTCTGAAATTCGGGGTCCACTATACCCACGTGTTTGGAGACGGAATGTTGGGAAGTTTGCGCGAGAAAAGCAGGGAGACCTGTCCTTGAGGTGACTGGGGCAGGAGTCAGAGACCGAATAGTACCGATGCTTGCGGTAAGGGCGAAATGTATGGGAAGCAAAACCAGACGTAGGGAAGTTGGTTAGGAAGAGAGAGGGAAAAGCGGATTTTTCAAGAACCATAACAAATGGAAGTAACTGAGTGCCAGAAATGGCTAGGCTAGTTTCCGATGACGGGGAGAAGCGTGCTTTAGAACCGTTGCATTGACTTGAGAACGAAGTGGATTCTTGCTGATGGTTCTGGTAACGGAATTGCAGTCTCAAAGCTGCGCTGCTTGAAACTGTCTCACCATATGGCAGACAAGCGGATATTCAGTCCCGATGTGGAAACTCTTGACTGGAGAGCCGTGTGCGGGAAGTGGGGTAAGCAGGCATTTCGCCGTAAGGCGAAAGCTCGCAGAACCGCACGCACGGTTCGGAGGGAGGGGAGGGCGAGAGCCTTTCTCTACCCCTATAGATCATAAAATAAGCCTCGCGCAGCGAGACCAAATCGGCTTTGTCCGCTGCGCGGATTTGTGTTTTGACTGGATTCCGACCTGCGTCGGAATGACGGTTCGGGTCAATTAAATCCGTTCGCCCTGAGCTTGTCGAAGGGTGAACGGATTTAAGCTATTGACTTCATAAATCTTCCATTCATGGTTCGACCGTTCGACAAGCTCACGGCTCACCACGAACGGAAGATTTAATCTGTGAAAGTCGTCGTGTTTGCGATGAAACTGCTAACACGACCTACGAACCCTATACCACCTCGCAATACACAATCTGCACGATTTCTAATTCAATCAAGCCTGTTGGGGTGCGCAGGCTGGCGACATCGCCTTCGCGTTGTTTGAGCAGTGCCATGGCAAGCGGCGAGACCCAGCTGATGTGGCCACGGGCGACATCGGCTTCGTCCACGCCCACGATGCTATAGGTCAGCTCTTCACCTTGGTCGTTGCAGACCGTGACCGTCGCGCCAAAAAAAACTTGGTCGCAATGTTTGCGTTGCGCGGGATCGACGACTTCGCTTAAATCCAAGCGGCGGCGCAAGAAGCGGATGCGGCGGTCAATTTCGCGTAGCCGTCTTTTGCCGTAGATATAGTCGCCATTTTCCGAGCGGTCGCCGTTGGACGCTGCCCACGTGATGGTGTTGACCACGACGGGACGCTCCACTTTCCACAGTTGCTCCAGCTCGGCAAAGAGTTTGCGTTGCCCGTGGGGGGTGATGTAGTTTTTGGAGCCAGTCGGTAATTTCAACGCCGAGGGTAGCTCGTCGTCATCTTCATCGGTGTGCGAGGTCATGGATAGAGTATGGAGTTGGTGAGGTTTGCCCTCTCCCCTGCCCCTCTCCCTCAGGCGGGCGAGGGGATAAGTGCTGGGGTGCTGAGGGCAGAGAATTAGGGAGACGCTGATTAAATCCGTTCGCCCTGAGCCGTGAGTTTATCGAATGGTCGAAGGGTGAGCGGATTTAATTATTTGATTTCATTAAATCTTCCGTTCATGGTTCGACAAGCTCACCACGAACGGAAGATTTAATCAGTGCCTCCTTAGCTGGATTTCAAGATTTTTTGCATCAGTCTCCCCATTTCTGCTGGGTTGCGGGTGATGTGTATGCCCGCTTCTTCCATCACGGCGAGCTTGGTGTCTGCGCCGCCTTGACCGCCTGAAATAATCGCGCCCGCGTGTCCCATGCGTTTGCCTGCGGGAGCCGTGACCCCTGCGATAAAGCCGACCACGGGTTTGCGCATATTGTCTTTCATCCAACGGGCGCATTCTTCTTCGTCCGAACCGCCGATTTCGCCGACCATGATGACCGCATCGGTATCTGGATCGTCGTTGAACATCCGCATCACGTCGATGTGTTTTAAGCCATTGATCGGGTCGCCGCCGATACCGACGCAAGAGGATTGCCCCATGCCCAACGCGGACAGTTGACCCACCGCTTCGTAAGTCAATGTACCTGAACGCGACACCACGCCGATGCGACCTTTTTTATGGATATGCCCTGGCATAATGCCGATTTTGATTTCGTCTGGGGTAATCAGCCCAGGGCAATTTGGCCCAATTAGAATCGTGCGCTTGCCTTGCATTTTTTGGCGCGTGCGCAGCATGTCATGGACGGGGATGCCTTCGGTAATGCAAATCACCAAATCCAAATCGGCTTCCACCGCTTCGTCAATCGCCGCTGCCGCAAAGGGTGGCGGCACATAAATCACGGAAACCGTCGCGCCTGATTGCTGTTTAGCTTCTAACACGCTGTTGTAAATGGGAATCCCTTCAAACGACTGACCGCCTTTTTTGGGGGTGACACCTGCCACGAAACAGTTTTTGCCATTGGCATAGGCTTGGCAATTGATGGTATGAAACTGCCCGACCTTGCCCGTCATGCCTTGAGTCATGACGCGGGTATTTTTATCAATCAAAATAGACATTACACACCTCTCGCTGCTGCGACGACTTTTTGAGCGGCATCCGCCATCTCATCGCCAGAAATAATCGGCAAACCTGATTCCGCTAGAATCTGTTTACCTAACGCGACATTTGTGCCTTCCAGTCGTACCACCAATGGCACGGTCAAATGCACTTGACGCGCCGCCGCGACCACGCCTTCGGCAATCACGTCGCACTTCATAATGCCGCCAAAAATGTTGACCAAAATCGCTTTCAGATTGGGATTTTTCAACATCAATTTAAAGGCTTCGGTCACTTTTTCGGTCGTCGCACCTCCGCCCACATCGAGGAAGTTGGCAGGATTGCCGCCGTACAATTTGATGATGTCCATGGTTGCCATTGCCAAGCCCGCGCCATTGACTAAACAGCCAATATCGCCATCCAAAGAAATGTAGCTCAGGTCAAATGCCGAGGCTTCGACTTCGGCGGGATCTTCTTCATCTAAATCACGGTAAGCAACCACTTCAGGATGACGATACAGCGCGTTGCTGTCGAAATTAAACTTCGCGTCCAAAGCGACGACACGACCATCACCTGTCAAAATCAAGGGGTTGATTTCCGCCAACATGGCATCTTTTTCCACGAAGGCACGGTACAGACCTTGCAAAATGGTCACTGTTTCAGCCACCGCCGATTCGGGCAAACCTATGTCGCGTGCCACTTGCGCACCTTCCGCGTCGGTCAGCCCTGTGACTGGATCAATGCGCACGGTGTGGATTTTTTCAGGTTGATGGGCGGCGACTTCTTCGATTTCCATGCCGCCTTCGCTACTTGCCAACAACGCCACGCGCTGTGAGCTGCGATCCACGACCATGCCTAAGTAAAATTCTTTGACGATGTGCGCGCCTTCTTCCACCAACAAGCGGCGCACGGTCTGACCTGCTGCGCCCGTTTGATGCGTGACGAGCTGCATACCCAAAATTTGTTGAGCGGCTTCTTTGACTTCGACTAAGGAGCGCGCCACTTTCACGCCGCCGCCTTTACCGCGTCCGCCCGCATGAATCTGCGCTTTCACCACCCAAACGTTGCCGCCTAATTCGGTCGCAACAGCAACGGCTTCATCGACGCTAAAACACGGTTTGCCCCGTGGAGTCGGTACGCCAAACTGACGCAAAATTTCTTTGCCTTGATATTCGTGAATTTTCATAGTTTTCTCATGGTCTTGATGATAGGCGTGAAACGCACCATATAGTACGAAATGCGGATTTTACCGACTTTTGTGTGCTTTGATGGCAAGATAATCAAAAGCGGTCATTTAACATGATTGTCACATGGTACTAAATCGACTTTGTTATGATTGTGTGTCATAGGGTGTGTGTGGCGGCAGTCGATTATCGTAAGCGGTAAAGTGGGAAAACTTGTCCCACACAAGCGGATAAATCTGAGACAATCCGCGCCTTTTCTGGGGTCACCCCTTTTTTTCTCCTTGGGAGTAAGCAATGAAATTTCGTTTTCCGATCGTCATTATTGATGAAGATTTCCGTTCTGAAAATGCCAGTGGGTTGGGGATACGTGCCCTCGCTGATGCACTGGAAAAAGAGGGGATGGAAGTATTAGGGGTTACCAGTTATGGTGACTTGACCTCGTTTGCGCAACAGCAAAGTCGTGCATCCGCCTTTTTGTTGTCCATTGATGATGAAGAATTTGGCGCGGGCAGCAAAGAAGAAACCGATCACGCCTTGCGTAATTTGCGCGCTTTTGTGGAAGAAATCCGCTTTAAAAACGCAGACATCCCCATCTATTTATATGGCGAGACACGTACCTCTCGGCATATCCCCAACAATATTTTGCGCGAGCTGCATGGCTTTATCCACATGCACGAAGATACGCCCGAGTTTGTGGCGCGCCATATTATTCGTGAAGCCAAATCCTATCTCGATTCCCTGCCGCCGCCATTTTTCCGCGCCTTGCTGCATTATGCGCAAGATGGGTCCTATTCTTGGCATTGCCCTGGGCATTCGGGCGGCGTGGCATTTCTGAAATCGCCTGTGGGGCAAATGTTCCATCAATTTTTTGGTGAAAACATGCTGCGTGCCGACGTGTGTAATGCGGTGGAAGAATTGGGGCAGTTGTTGGATCACACGGGGCCCGTGGCGGCTTCCGAGCGCAATGCGGCGCGGATTTTTAATGCTGACCATTTGTTTTTCGTGACCAACGGCACTTCGACTTCCAACAAAATCGTATGGCATTCGACCGTTGCGCCTGACGATATTGTGGTGGTGGATCGCAATTGCCATAAGTCTATTTTGCACGCGATTATGATGACGGGCGCAGTGCCTGTTTTCTTAACCCCGACGCGCAATCACTACGGCATTATTGGTCCGATTCCGAAAGCTGAATTTGAAGCGGAAAGTATTCAGCGCAAAATCAACGCCAATCCGTTTATCAAAGACAAAACCAAAAAACCACGCATTTTGACCATCACCCAAAGTACCTACGACGGCGTGGTGTACAACGTTGAAATGTTGAAAGAAATGTTGGATGGGCGCATCGACACGCTGCATTTTGATGAAGCCTGGTTGCCACACGCCGCGTTCCATGATTTTTACAAAGACATGCACGCCATCGGCAAAGATCGTCCTTTGGCGAAATCGTCGATGATTTTTGCCACCCAATCTACGCATAAATTGCTGGCAGGTTTATCGCAAGCCTCGCAAATTTTGGTGCGCGAATCCGAAACGCGGAAGTTGAACAAACATATTTTCAACGAAGCGTATTTGATGCACACCTCCACCAGCCCGCAATACGCCATCATCGCCTCGTGCGACGTGGCTGCGGCGATGATGGAAGCCCCAGGAGGCACGGCATTGGTGGAAGAATCCATCGCCGAGGCACTGGATTTCCGCCGCGCCATGTTCAAAGTCGATGAAGAGTTTGGGCAAGATTGGTGGTTTAAAGTCTGGGGCCCAGACAGCATCGCGGAAGAAGGCATTGGTGAGCGGGAAGATTGGGTGTTGAGCGCGGATGACAAATGGCATGGGTTCGGCAATTTAGCCCAAGGCTTCAATATGTTAGACCCGATTAAAGCCACGATTATCACCCCAGGCTTGGATGTCGATGGCGGTTTTGCGGAAAGCGGGATTCCTGCGGCGATGGTGACCAAATACCTCGCGGAACATGGCGTGATTGTCGAAAAATGCGGGCTGTATTCGTTCTTTATCATGTTCACCATCGGCATCACCAAAGGGCGTTGGAACACCTTGCTGACTGCCTTGCAACAATTTAAAGACGACTACGATAAAAACCAACCGCTGTGGCGTATCTTGCCTGAATTTGTGGCTGTCCATCCACGCTATGAACGCGTGGGACTGCGCGATTTATGCCAACAAATTCACGACACCTACACCCAGCACAACGTGGCGCGCATGACCACCGAGATGTATTTGTCCGATATGCAGCCCGCCATGAAACCGTCGGATGCGTTCGCCAAAATGGCGCATGACGAAATTGAACGGGTGGAAATTGATCATTTGGAAGGGCGCATCACAGCGGTGTTACTCACGCCCTATCCCCCTGGCATTCCGCTGCTGATTCCAGGTGAAATTTTCAACAAAACCATCGTCGATTATGTGAAGTTTGCCCGCGATTTCAACCAAAAATTCTCAGGATTTGAAACCGATGTGCATGGTCTAGTCGCCGAAATGGTGGACGGCGAGAAGCACTACTTTGTGGATTGTGTGAGGTAGATGTAAAAGTTATCGTGCGATTATGCTGCCCTAATCGCTCGACCTCTGAAATTTTGGCTATATTTGTGGCGTCCTTCGCCACTTTCGTCCCCCATGCTCATCGCCCTACACCACGTCACCTTTATCACCACCGATCTGACTCGCTCACGCGTGTTTTATCAGGATTTGCTGGGCTTGCAACCCGACACGCAGCGTCCAACGATGAGCTTTGAGGGTGTGTGGTACGACCTTGCTGCTGGGCAACAGCTTCATTTGATGTTGCTGCCGAATGTGGAAGCAGGCTTGACCCGCCCCGCGCACGGTGGACGTGATCGTCATGTGGCTTTTGCTGTGTCCGACTTGGACGCGCTGATCGCCAAACTCCAAGCCGCTGCCATTCCCTATACCCTCAGCCAATCAGGTCGCCGCGCCCTGTTTTGTCGCGATCCCGATGACAACGCGTTGGAATTTATAAGGCAAGAGCCTGTTCTCTGTCAGGCTCTTGCAAAAAAAGTTTGTTAAATACGCAGGAATCTAAGGAAACACTGATTTATCCATCCACCCCAAGACTTGGTAAAATGTGAGGGTGCAAACAAGGGGTGAAAGCGATGCAAACAAGTTTTTCAGAACTGGAATACGCGGCCAAGAAACGGCAAACACG
>JAQTYN010000040.1 GCA_028688275.1 Gallionella sp.
CAAGTGCCACTTTCGCCTTGAACTCGCCCGTGAAGTTTTTACGTCGGCTTTCACTCATCACCTGCTCCTCTTTTACTGCAGGCTACCATCTTAATTCACTGTCTGAAATTCGGGGTCCACTATACCTAGCGGACTTTGCTTTGCCTTCGGGTGACTTTGCCTGTCTTGCTCAAATATCATGGACAAACACGACATACGGGATCAGGTTAAACAAACCCTGTTTGAATTTGGAAAGTCGTGCGGGATGCGGTCAGTTATCGTTCGGAAACTATCGCGCTATTTAAGCGGAAACCCTTATCATGCCTCAATTTGTATATTCGGAAACTCGGTCATAAACTCAAGCTGTGTAGATGCAAAATTACAGACATTTTTGCGCTTTCCTATTGGCAAGATGCTGACCACATCATCAACACACCCAATCAAGCAAAAAGGCGAGTCTAGGCAACTTTCACCTATTTCCGCCCATTTTCTTAGCGTGTGTAAATGTTGTAAGTCCAACACACCCACAAGCTAACATCCAAACTCTGTATAGATGGTAATTCTATAGAGCAATCCGCCTTGTGTAGTAGCGAGGGGTTCAAAATAGCCAGCATAGCTACGCCTAGTGCAGTAGTGAAGCCCGTTTATTGATTTCATTACTACGCCTAGTGTAGCTATCCAGAAGCTCTTACTACGCCTACTGTATTAAGTGATGCGTTTTGCTATTCCGTGAAATTATCACGGGTGGGAGGTCTTTCAAGCGGTATGCACCACGCGGAAAGGATTTTGCGGACATATCCAACTTGCCGCCGCAATCATCCAACGCGTAGAACGTCACTGCAAATAAGCTGCATTTATTCGGGCGCGCCCCTTTGCGGGTTTCCACAACCAGTTCGCTTGCGATTAAATCCTGCTTCGCCTTGTTGAGTGTTGCCTCAGACTTCCAGCCGCGTGGGCGCATGACCTTCCACGCTGCGCACAAGTCGCCGTTATTGTCGCCGCGATACTGAGCAGCGAGATCAAGCAACAACATCCGCGCATGGGAATTGAGAGACAGATAAGCCGCACCATTCAACACGCAATGCGGGACGCGACACGGCACTATTAGCAAAACGTGCCGCCGTCTACGCAGCCGCCAAAACCCGCCATCCCGCCCGCTGGAGCGGATATATCCGAGACTGGCAACCGAACCACGTAGCGCACCTAAACCCCGACCAAAACAACATGAAAAAAGGCAAGAAAATGCAAGGAGAAAAACAGATGAAAATGGTCGCATAAAAACAAGGGAGATGCGACAACTAGGTTGACAATTATCGCGTGCAGCACATATTCCGCAACGTAGTGCATCTTGCCGCATTCCGTCGGGCGGTTCATTCGCACCGTGTCGATTTTATAACCCCGATAAAACTGCGTGGGTGGGGTGTGTTGCGGGTGAAGATGTCGCGCCATCGTTTGGTCTGGCAGTTGATAAGGCTGCGCGGGTGATACTGACGGGTGTTGTGTTATCTTTTTCATTTCAAATACTCCTTATTCATACGCATCTTGCACAGTGCTTCCGCGTAGATCAGGAATATATGGAAAGTGACATTAGCACGCTTAGGCAGCGTGCTAATTATTTTGTGTCGGTTAAGTAAGGCGTTTACTGATAGTGCCAACTTTGTCAGAAATTGCGTATTTTTTCTTTAGTTTTTCCGCTTGTACTGTTTTTGAAAATGTAGAAAAACGTGGATTTTCATCTATGGCTGCCTGTTGCCATCTTCGCCACTGTTCATGTTTCTCGTGAGCAATACGATGCTTTTCACCTGCAAATTTACTTTGTTCATTACTGCGCGCATATCCAAGCTGAGTCACTAAAATGGTTTTACGTTCTTTGGTTAATACGCGGCTGCGTGTACCATCATCTATAGGAAGTGAAACCTCAAACTTACCTCCCAAATAGCCTCTTGGGGAAGCTGCATTCAACGCATCGTGAACTTCTGTTGGGTAAGGGAAAGCAAATAGACCACGGTCTTCACCGATTGCAAAAAGCTCTTCTTTAGTCAACTCCTCAAAGGTGACACTCAAGCCACCTTCATCCGTGATTGCGTAAGTGATTTTGGACGCGGCACTTTCAAACAATCGTTTTTGGGTTGCATCTAAAGTATCTGGTGGTTTGGGTGTGCGCTCTTTAATGTACTTATCAAAACTATCTTGTTTCCACTTAGGCAAAGCCTTCCAGTTAGGTGAATTTTTGATATTGCTCATGATAGATTCCCCTCCTAGGGTTTATGCGCGCAGCGCGATGACCTTTGCACCCGCTTTAATCGCATCTAAATGGTCAGCCCACTGTTGCATCATGGCAAGGCGTTCTTCAAGATATTCAGCGAAGTTGTACGCGGCACGACTGGCATTTTTTTCAACATGGGCGAGTTGCAATTCTATGGTGTCTTTGTGTATGCCCCACTTGCTTTTGTTTTCGTTCAACATGGTTGAAGCGGCTGACCTAAAGCCGTGACCTGTCATTTTCCCCGTGTAGCCCATGCGTCCTAGTGCGCGCAGAATAATCGCTTTACTGGTGGGATTGGAGGGGGATTATGAACTGCGTTAGAGGGTTGTTTGGTGTCCTCGACAGGAATCGAACCTGTAATTGCCCCTTAGGAGGGGGCGGTTATATCCATTTAACTACGAGGACGCGGGGCGCATTTTAGCCGAATGAGGGTGGCGGCGTAGAAGAATATGCAGCGGACTCAGCGTAGCAGACGCAAATTGGCAGAAAAATAAGCCGTCGCGCTAGAAAATTGTAGCTGAGTTAACCTCAATGACCTTCAAACAGGGTAATTCGTGCGCCTATAAGGTGGTTGGCTGAGGCTTGAAGAAATCCACGGCTTCTTGCTCATTTCGCGTGCGCTTCATCGGTGGCAGGCTTTGCCAGATGCGTTTTCCATAGTGTTTGCTAATCAATCTGGGATCGCAAATCATCAGCACGCCTCTATCGTTTTCGTCGCGAATCAAGCGTCCCGCGCCTTGTTTCAGGGTGATGATGGTGCGGGGGAGTTGGTATTCCATAAAAGCGTTGCGCCCCTGTTGATTGAGTTGCGCGATGCGGGCGGCAAGCACGGGGTCGTCGGGCGGGGCGAAGGGCAGTTTGTCGATAATCACCAAAGACAACGCGTCGCCGCGCACATCCACGCCTTCCCAAAACGATTGACTGCCCAGCAGTACCGCGTTGCCCAAGGTGCGGAAACGCGTAAGCAATTCGTTGCGCGAACTTTCGCCTTGCAAGAGCAGCGGGAATGTCCAGCCGCGCACTTCAAATTCAGCTTGCAAAATTTCATGGGCGCGCTGCATGGCGCGTAAGCTGGTGAACAGCAAAAATGCCCGTCCTTGGCTGGCTTCCAGCATCGGCAACGCGGCTTGCACCACCGCCTCGGTATAGCCGTCGCTATTGGGTTCGGGCAGGTTTTGCGGCACATACAACAAGGCTTGTTCGGCGTAATTAAACGGGCTGTCCCAACACGCGGTTTGCGCTTTCAACAAGCCCATTTCAGTTTGGTAATGCGAGAAATTTTGTTTCACCGCCAAGGTGGCGGAGGTAAAAATCCACGCCCGTGGCTGGCTGCCAATTTGTTTTTCAAAAATATCAGCAATCGACAAGGGCGTGAGATTGAGCTGTAAAGTGTGGTGAAACACTTCCAACCAACGCACAAAACCATCGTTGTCCGCACCTTGCCATTTGGTCAATTGCGCCAAAAATGCCTGCCCGCGCACGCTGCAATTTTCCAAGCCTTCGCTGCGTTCGGCTTGGGTTTGCAACAAGGCATTGAGTTCTTTGAGTTTTTCTTCAAGCACTTTCAGCGCAGGCAGCCAATCGCGGAAGCGTTCCATTGCTAACGCAGGCAGCCGTTCTTCTTTTTTAAACACCAGCCGCAAATCCTTAGCGGCTTTTTCCAAGGCATCCGCCGCTTTGGGTAAAGGTGCAAAATCTTTGGCGGACGCTGCTGCTTCGAGGCGCGCATCGCGGGCTAAATCCAATAATTGCGACGTAGAAAGATTATCACCAAAAAACAAACTGGCGGTTTCGGGCAATTGATGCGCTTCGTCAAAGACCACCGTGTTGCAGGCGGGCAACAATTCCGCCACGCCTTCGTCGCGCAGCATCACATCGGCAAAAAACAGATGGTGATTGACCACCACCACATCGGCTTTCATCGCTTCGGCGCGGGCTTTCAACACAAAACATTCATCATGCGCGGGACATTCCTGCCCTAAACAATTGTCCCGCGTGGAGGTGACGTGCAGCCAAATCGGCGCGTTTTCAGGCACATCGACCAAGCCGCTTTTATCGCCTGTTTGCGTTACTTTGGCGTATTTTTTGATTTTGCCCAGATGTCGAATATCCTCGCGGGTGGCAAATCGCCCGTCGCTCATCGCCTGTTCCAGATGGTAATGGCACACATAATTCGCCCGCCCCTTGAGCAACGCCGTGGTCAGCGACACCCGCAGCGCGTCGCGCACCATCGGTAAATCTTTTTGAAATAGCTGATCCTGTAAGTTTTTCGTGCCCGTGGAAATAATCACCTTGCCGCCATTTAACAAAGCAGGCACAAGATAGGCAAAGGTTTTGCCCGTCCCCGTGCCAGCTTCCGCTACCAAAATAGCGTTGTCGCGTATCGCATCCGCCACCGCCAAAGCCATCGCCCGCTGCTGCACACGCGGACGAAACGACGACACACCTTCGGCAAGGGGGCTTAATTCAGAGAAAAAACGTTCGACTTCGATGGACACGATAGATTTGGGCTTAAAAATTAAGAAGGCATTATGTAAGTGGGTGTGTACAAATAATTGGGTCGTTAGTCGTTAGTTTTTAGTTGGTAGGGTAAATGTGCTGTTTTTATCCAGCCTGCACGCTTATCCTAATGGACGCTTGCTCAATTGCAATACCATTAACTACCCGCCCACGGTTTCGGTAATTTTGGCTAACAAATCCTGCATATCCTGCGGCATATCCACGTGCCATTCCATCAGCTCGTTCGATACAGGATGGATGACCGCCAAACGAGTCGCGTGTAAAGCCTGACGGGGAAAGTCATTCAGCAACGTGCGTAATTCGGGTACGCATTTTTGTGCCCCTTTGAGATACACACGGTCGCCCACCAAAGGATAATTGAGGTGGGAAAGATGCACGCGAATTTGATGAGTTCGCCCTGTTTCCAAGCGACAACGCAACAGCGTGCAGCTGGGATAACGCGTGACGATTTGATAATGCGTGACCGCTGGCTTGCCTTCAGGCACAACCGCCATTTTCACGCGTTGCGTGGGATGGCGACCAATGGGGGCATCAACTTTGCCTGAACCCTGCAATTCGCCATGCACCAAAGCCAGATATTCACGTTTGACGCTACGATCTTGCAACTGGCGCACCAAATGGGTTTGTGCGACCAGACTTTTGGCGACCACCAGCAGCCCACTGGTGTCTTTATCCAAGCGATGCACAATGCCCGCACGCGGCACTTCTGCTAGTTGTGGTGCGTGGTGCAGCAAAGCATTCAATAAGGTGCCGTCCCAATTTCCACTCCCAGGATGCACCACCAACCCCACGGGTTTGTTAATCACCATCAAGGTATCGTCTTCATACAAGATGTCCAATGGGATATCTTCAGCTTGATAAGGCTGCTCAGCGGGATGAACTTGTGGCATCACCACCAAGGCTTCCCCACCCCACACTTTTTGTTTGGTCGTGGCGGGTGCACCGTCTATCGTCACTTGCTGTGCGGTAATCCATGCTTGTAAGCGGCTACGCGAATAATCGGGAAATAGCTTCACCAAAGCCTGATCCAAGCGTAGCCCACCACATGCGGTAGGGATTTTTAGGTGTTGGATTTCATCGTGAATGGCTGTTACAGGTTCGGAAGGCGAGGATAAATATTCCCCATCATCCGCATCAAACAGTAATTCGTCATCGGGTAAATACAGCACACCATCGGGACACGCGTTATAATCGCGCAAATTTTTTTCTGGATTTGTCATGCGCCATAGTTTAGCCGTTTTTTTGTTGCTTACGTTAGCTGCTTGTAGCGTTTTTGAACCCTTACCTGAAGGTGACCCCAATACGAAGGCCGTTTCGGCAGAAGAATTGTATCAAGAAGCGAAATCCAACCTCAATGATGGCGAATATTCCACTTCGATTAAACGCTATGAAAGGTTGCAAGCCCGCTACCCTTACGGGAAATTTGCGCAACAAGCCATGTTAGAAATGGCTTACGCTTATTACCGCCAAGGTGAACCCGCGCCTGCGATTGCTACGGCGGATCGCTTTATCAAACAGTTCCCGAACAATCCGCATGTGGATTACGCGTATTACCTTAAGGGACTGGCAAATTTTGAAGGTGAAAACAGCATACTCAATAGCATTAGTGGTCAAGATCCGAGTGAGCGCGATTCTCACACCTTGCAAGAATCCTTCGATAATTTCAAAGAATTGGTGACGCGCTATCCAAACAGCCGCTACACACCTGATGCCAAGGTGAGAATGCAGTACTTAATCAACACACTGGCGAAGCATGATTTAAATGTTGCGGGCTATTATTTACGCCGTGGTGCCTATATTGCCGCCGTGAATCGTGCGCAAGATGTGCTGACTAAGTATCCCAATAGCCCCGCGACACACGATGCCTTGGATGTGCTTATCCAAGCCTACGATGCGATGGGCTTAACGCAATTGCGCGATGATGCGCAATTGATCCTGACCCAAAATGGCGGAGCAACTGTGTCACTGCTCTCTAATCAACCTGAAAAAGCCTGGTGGCAATTCTGGAAATGAAATTCTGCTCTGCTTGTGGCGCGCCCGTCGCGTGGCGCATTCCTCACGATGATAGCCGCCCGCGCTTTATCTGCACGGCGTGCCATATGATTCACTACCAAAATCCCAACTTGGTTGTGGGGTCGATTCCTGTCTGGGAAGATAAAATCCTGCTCTGCCGCCGCGCCATTGAGCCGCGTTATGGCTTGTGGACGCTGCCAGGGGGATTTATGGAGAATGGCGAAAGCACAGGTGCGGCTGCCATACGTGAAACTCAAGAAGAAGCGCATGCAGACATCGCATTAGGCGATTTGTTTTCCATGTACAGTCTGCCCTATATCAACCAAGTGCATTTATTATTTCGTGCCAAATTGTTGAATTTGGACTTTTCAGCGGGTGAAGAGAGCTTGGAAGTCAGACTTTTTAGCGAAGCTGACATTCCATGGAACGAAATCGCCTTTCGCCCTATCAAACTGAGCTTAGAAAGTTATTTTGCCGATCGGAAACAAGGTCAATTTATGTTTCATATTGGTGAACTCGCCGCCCCCACTCATTCTTAATCAAGACCAGCATGAACCTAATACGCAACCTTATGATAATCAGCTGCCTCGCCCTAACCGCGTGCAGTAGTGTCCCCAATAAGAATCCCGCTGATCCATTTGAATCCTTCAATCGCGGCGTATACTCTTTCAATGATAAAGTGGATAAAGGCGTGGCAAAACCCTTAGCGAAAGGCTACCACGCAATCATGCCCAACTCTGGCAAGATTATGGTCAGTAACTTTTTTTCCAATCTGGATGATGTGATTGTCACGTTCAATGACTTGTTGCAATTCAAACTCAAACAAGGTTTTTCAGACGGGATGCGTGTGTTGGTTAATACCACCGTCGGTGTCGGTGGCTTGATTGATGTTGCGTCGTTCGGCAAACTTCCTAAGCACAATGAGGATTTCGGACAAACCCTTGGTGTTTGGGGGGTTGTAGATGGGCCTTATCTGGTGTTGCCGCTCCTTGGCCCAAGTACCTTCCGTGACACCTTGGGGCTATATCCAGATAGCCTCGTCAGTCCGATCAGCAATACCCAACACGTTCGGACGCGCAACCAAATGGTACTCACTAAAGCCATCAACCGCCGTGCTCAATTATTGGAAGGCGAAAAGTTGCTGGAAACTGCCGCACTGGATCCCTACCAGTTCTTACGCGACAGCTATTTAGCCAATCGCACAAATCTTATTTACGATGGTAATCCTCCTCGTGTGAAATACGAAGAATTTGACGATGAAGATATGGCACCCACGTCTGGGGTAGTCTCAGCACCTGCTGTTGATAATTAACGATCGCCAACATCAACTTTCATTTCCCAAGCTAAATTTTTTCTCGGCACAATATCAACGTCATATTGTGCCCGACCTCATGACCAACTTACTCCTTTTGATTCTTTGTTTTATCGCAGGAATTTTATTGCGGCGATTTAATCGCATGCCTGACAATGCGCCTGCGACCTTGAACAGTTTCATCATCCACGTTTCGTTGCCTGCTTTATCGCTGCTGTACATCCATAACTTAACGTTATCGGGCGATATTGTGCTAACAGGCTTGATGGCGTGGATTTTGTTTGGCTTGTCAGCGGGATTTTTTATCTTGTTGGGACGGAAGCTTAACTTGCCGCGTAACACCGTGGGCGCGCTGATTTTGGTGGGTGGATTGGGCAATACCTCATTTTTTGGGCTGCCGATGGTCGAGGCCTTTTATGGGCAAGCGGGCATCAGCACGGCGATTATTGCCGATCAGCTCGGTTCATTTTTTGCCCTGTCGATTTTGGGCATTACCGTGGCGGGGGTGTATTCATCAGGTCGTCCCAATGTGCGTACCTTGTTGAAACGCATTGCCTTGTTTCCCCCGTTTATTTCGCTCATCGTCGCGTTGTTGCTGATTCCTGTGGACTATGCGGATTGGTTTACCGCCATACTCAAACGCTTGGGCGATACTTTGGCTCCGCTGGCGTTGTTGTCGGTTGGCTTGCAATTACGCTTAGGTCATATCGCCGAACACAAACGCAATCTCGCCATAGGACTGGGTTTCAAACTGATACTCGCGCCGCTGGTGATTTTTTTGCTGTACGTTCCCTTGCTCGGCGCACAAGGTCAAACGGTGCAAGTGACGCTGTTCGAGGCCGCCATGCCGTCTATGATTACCGCTGCGATTGTTGCCAGCGAGCACGATCTCGATCCTCCATTGGCTAATTTGATGGTCGCCGTTGGATTAGTGCTCTCGTTTTTCACCCTCACGATCTGGTGGTGGTTGCTGCGCGGGGTTTAGTCAACTTGCATTCCTTTTAGGAGATATCATGTCGTTTACCGAACATTGCTTAGAAAACACGGTGCTGTATGAAAGCCACTTCATCAAGCTGCATAAAGACCGCGTCAGTCTGCCCGATGGTTCGACCAGCAGCCGCGAATATATCCGCCACCCTGGTGCAGTCGCTGTGCTGGCGATGCTGGATAACGGCAATTTGTTGATGGAACGCCAATATCGCTATGCAGCAGGGCGTGAGTTTATGGAAATTCCTGCTGGCAAAATCGACGCGGGCGAACCGCTCTTGCAAACCGCGCAACGCGAATTGTTGGAAGAAACGGGTTACGTGGCGGATGAGTGGACTTTTCTCACTACCGCGTGGGCATGTATTGGCTATTCAGATGAGCAGATTAGCTACTTTTTGGCAAAAGGCTTGCGGCACGAAGGTAGCAAACTAGACGAAGGCGAATTCTTAGAAGTCTTTGAATTATCCTTGCCCGACGCATTGGACTGGATACGCCAAGGCAAAATCAATGACAGCAAAAGCATCGTTGGCTTATTTTGGCTAAATGATTATCTGCAACAGCAAAAATAAATTCGCGTGGTAGCATCCTGCCTTCGCACTTTAGGAGAACACGATGACCAGCTTGCCCATTTTTACCCTGATTGAAACTCGCGTCTTAGGCGTATTGATCGAAAAAGAAAAAACGGTTCCTGACTCATATCCATTATCGCTCAATAACTTAATCCTAGCGTGCAATCAAAAAACCGCACGCGATCCTGTGCTGAATGTCAGTGAACAGGAAGTACACTTAGCCTTGGACACCTTGCGCACCCACAGCCTGATTGTGGAATCCAGTGGCGGACGCGTCATGCGCTATGCCCATAACGCTCGCCGCGTCTTTAAACTACCTGAACAATCCGTCGCGCTCTTGGCAATCTTGATGTTGCGCGGCCCACAAACTGCGGGTGAGTTGCGTAGCAACTGCGACCGTCTGTATAAATTTGGCGATATTTCCTCGGTGGAAGCCTTTCTGGAAGAGCTTGCCGATGCGGAAACACCTTGGGTCGTGAAATTACCCAAGCTGCCAGGATCACGCGAACACCGCTGGGCGCATTTGCTATCTGGCGACATTGACATCACCTTATACCACGATGAACTCAACTACACTGCCCATCCAAATTTGGATCCTAGCGAAGTCGCTGCCTTAAGTGCGCATGTGTTGAAGTTGCAAGATGAAGTAGTCGCCTTGCGCGAAATCGTAGAAAAAATGCAAAAGGAACTGGGCATGTAGCCACGACTACCACCAAACCTTAAACACCTAAAAAAACATAGCCTGCACCATTTTAAATCATGACCAAGCCTGTCCGTATCGAACAAACCGCCGCACTGCTGACCCCTGCACAAAAGCAGTTCAACACCCTGCTCAAAAAAATCAACACCGCCAAGAAAAACCTTGCTGAGTGGCAAGACGTGCCGTTGGTACATCAACAAAAGATGGTGGTACTTCACCCTTTATTTGAAGAACTGCACGAGCAACAGGCCGCCATGGCGCACGCGCTGGATGCCTTGTATAGAAACAAACTCTTTAAAAAGCGGGAGTGCGAAAAGATTGCCTATTTGATTTGTGACCTTGCCATGCAGCTTATTGAGGTAGAAGGCTACGAGGATTTTAAGGATCTTTACAATCAATACAGCGAAATTGATTTTGACAGTGAGAAAGCGGACATGCAGGCGGCGACCTCCGATCTAATGAAGTCGATGTTGGAAATGCAGTTTGGAAAGACCATTGAGGAAGAACTGAACACGCCCGAAAAGGTGGCAGAGTTCATTACCTCCATGATGCGCGAAGAGGCACTGAAGATAAAGCAGGGTAAACAAACGACTAAACAGTCGGCTAAACAGCTTGCCCAAGCCGAAAAAGCACAAGCGGAAGAAGTCAACGTCAGCAAATCCATCCAAGCGGTGTATCGACAATTGGTGGGGGTGTTGCATCCCGACCGCGAACAAGACCCCGTGGAACGCGAACGCAAAACAGAATTGATGCAGCGCATCACCGTGGCGTATAAAAAGAAGGATTTATTGCAGTTGCTGGAACTGCAAATGAGCGTTGAACAAATTGACCAAAACAGCATCAGCCTGATTGCCGATGATCGCTTGAAACATTTTAATAAAGTATTGAAAGATCAATTGGTTGAAATAGAAATGGAAGTGCACGATATGAAGGTGAGATACGGTCAACACCTTCACGATATGCCGTCCTTTGCCAGTGTCACCCCCAAGCGGGTGATTGCCTCTTTCGATGTGGACATTAAAGACATACGTCAAACTATCGCCGCGATCAAGCAAGACAGCCGAGTTTTCGCCGATCCGCGCAAAACCAAAGCATGGTTAAAGGAGTACGACATTCCTGCTGGATCCGATATGTTTGGCGATTTCTTTTAGAGCTGTGGATAAGCAGCGTGCATCTGCCTGATTTGTTGTAGGAAAACTGGGTGTACCTAGTCCTTTAACTTACCTTGCGTTCGTGCATCACAATGCGCGAGACAAACCAAATTGCCAATAAATTTGCCCCCACCGCGATATAGCCGACGTTAGCGTAGCCGACAATTTTTCCTGTGGGGCTTTGAGTGATGATAAAGCCCGCCAAAGTCGATGCCAATCCGCTGGCAAGTTGTTGCATGGAGGCGTTGAGCGACATAAAGGTGCCGCGTAATTTGGGCTGCGCCGCCGAGGTGACGATCGCCATGGCGGGGATCATGCGACCCGATACCAGCACAAAAAACACCGTGGTGCAGACTAACCACAAAGCCAGCGAGGCGTGGGTCAGATGGGTAATCACAAACAGCGGGACAAAGGCGAATAAAGCCACTTGGCGATAGACTTCTACCTTGCCGACTGCATCTGCCCTACGACCAATCCAACGCGCCGAGATCAAGGTCGCAGCACCCCCTGCCAGATAAATCAGCGGCACTTGGGCTTGGGTGATGCCGATATTCGCCACCGCATACACCGTGATGTAGGGAATAATCGTGAAGCCTGAAAAGATAATCAGCGCGGAAAATAACAATGCACGCAGATGATTCGGATCTCGCAGCACGTCAAACATGGCAGAAAAAGGATGGGCGCGCTGGTGAATGTGATGGCGAAGCTCAGGCAATATCCACGCTCCGATTGCCATAAAAAGCACCGTCAGCCCTGCAATAAAAAAGAAGGGGGCTTGCCAGCTAAATAAATTAGCGAGAAATAAGGACAGCGGCACGCCCGCAATGGTGGAAAGCGAAAACGCCGCCATCACCACACTACTGGCTTGCGCCCGTCGCTCAAAGGGAATCAAATCCCCCACCATGGTTTGCACCATCGCCCCCATAATCCCGCCGAACGCGCCTGCCAATCCCCGCGCAATCAACAAAGTGGCATAGCTAGGAGCCAATCCACAGGCTAAAGTTGACAGCCCAAACAGCCCAAACATGCTCAACAAAAAGCGTTTACGCTCAAATTTATCTACAAAGGTTGCCGCAAACAGCCCAGACGCAGCGGCACTGAAACTATAAGACGCAACCAATAGCCCGAATTCATGCGTGCCGATGCTAAACGCTTTCATCAAAATTGGCCCCAGCGGCATCATAATCATAAAATCCAGAATATGACTGAACTGAATACCCGCAAGGGTCAGGAGCAAATAGCGTTCGCGTTGGGGGGTGAGGGTGGTGGGCATAAAGGGTGCAAACGAAGGTATAAAATGGTAGGGGGGATAAGCATCGCGCATCCACATTTTAGTGTTAAATCAGGTAGATGTGCTGCGCTTATCCACCCTACGTAACTTATTCAGGATCAGAAGTATCATCCTTCTTGAGTTCGGCGAACTTACTATTCATCGTCGGATTGTTTTTAATGAGCTTTTTAATGGTTACATCTTGTGCCTTGTCATTTGCTAGGCGAAGATTCCTATCTGTGCCGAGCAGCGCATCCTTCGTTTTTTGAAGATGGTCAATTGACTTGTCGATTTCATCAATAGCAGTTTGAAATCGTTTAGAAGCAAGGTCGTAGTTTTTAGCAAATGCGTCTTTAAATTTATCAAGGTCGCTTTCAAAATTCGTGATGTCGATGTTCTGCGATTTAACGAGCGCGAGTTCGGATTTATATTGGAGTGAATTCATTGCAGCATTCCGCAGCAGCGAAATAAGTGGAATAAAGAATTGTGGGCGGATAACGTACATTTTCGGGTAACGGTAAGATACATCAGCAATCCCAGAATTATAGAACTCATTGTCAGACTCAAGCAGGGAAACTAGAACGGCATATTCACAGCCCTTCGCGGCGCGATCTTTGTCTAGCTTATCCAAGAAATCATCGTTTTTTTTCTTAGTTGCAGTAGTTTCAATCTCATTTTTCATTTCGAACATAATCGAGACGATTTCGGTTCCCGTTTCGTTTTTGTCTCGAAAGATATAGTCACCCTTACTGCCCTCTCGTGCGTCATTGTCTTTCCCGAAATAGGCATTCGGAAACGCCATTACGCGAATTTTATTGAATTCGATTTCACAGTGTTGTTCGAGGGTTTCACCCACCATTTTGGTGGACAATTTAGCTTTCATGTCTTTAATACGCTGGATTTCTTCCTTAAACGCATTTTCTGATTTTTGCCGTTCGGTTTCTACCGTCATCAGTTGAGTTTTGAGGTTATCGCGTTCTTGTTTTACGGGGTCTAAAGCGTTAGTTACAGCGAGTTGTTGGCTAGTTACGGCGTTAGCGATTTGGTTTTTTAAGAGCTGAATTTCGGCATCTTTAGTGCTGATGACTTGCATTTTAGCGAGTTCGATAGCACTTTCTTTTTCTTTTTTCGCTTGCTCAAGGTCATTTTTAAGTTGGTCACGCTCTTTTTTCACAGGATTCAGCGCATCATTAAGTGCATTCTTTTGAACGTATTCAGTGGCATCCAATTTTGCTTGCAGCTTTTCAATTTCAGCGTTTTTGGCGGCGGCGGCCTTCTCCAATGCGCTGGTTACTTGCGATTTTACGAGTTCGACAGCACTTTCTTTTTCTTTTCTCGCTTGCTCAAGGTCATTTTTGAGTTGGTCACGCTCTTTTTCCACAGGATTCAGCGCATCATTCAATGCATTCTTTTGAACGTATTCAGCGGCATCCAATTTTGCTTGTAGCTTTTCAATTTCAGCATTTTTGGCGGCGGCGGCTTTCTCCAATTCGCTAGTCACTTGGGTTTTTGCGAGTTCGACAGCACTTTCTTTTTCTTTTCGCGCTTGCTCAAGGTTGTTTTTGAGCTGGTCGCGCTCTTTTTCCAGATTGGCTTTTAAGCTCTGAATTTCGGAGTCTTTGTCTTTTTCTGCGAGTTTGATGGCATTTTGCTTATCCTTCTCAGCCAGCTCAAGCCGTTCCTTCAACAGCTTATCAAACTCTTTGTCACGAACTTGCTTGAGGATAGCCGCATATCCAGCTTCATCAATCTTGAATGCTTTGCCGCAGTGCGGACAGGTGATTTCGTTCATAGCTGCTTATCCTCGTGAAATTTCAGCTTAATCTGGATGGGTTTATACGACTGAATGTTTTGCAAGGCAGGTAGGATGAGCCTAAAGGTGCATCAAATTCCATTCATTTCAACAAAAATGCGCCTTTCGGCGCATTCTAAAAATCACTCAAACGGGTGTCTTAACACGATTGTTTCATCCCGATCAGGTCCTGTGGAGACCATATCGACAGGCACTTGGCAGACTTGGGCGATGCGCTCTAAGTAGGCTCGGGCGTTGGCGGGGAGGTCTTCATAGCGTTGGATGCCGAGGGTGGATTCGCTCCAGCCTGGCATTTCTTCATATACGGCTTCGCATTCGCTCAGGGCATCTGCGCCAACGGGCAAAATATCGAAATCTTCGCCGTTGATGCGGTAGCCTACGCCTAAGCGTACCACGTCCATGCCGTCCATCACGTCGAGTTTGGTGATGCACAAGCCAGATACGCCGTTGATTTGAATCGAGCGTTTCAGGGCGGCGGCATCAAACCAGCCGCAGCGGCGGGCGCGTCCTGTGGTCGAGCCGAATTCGTGACCGCGTTTTGCCAGACCTGCACCGATAGGGTCGTGTTTGTTGACCGCATCGTACAGCTCGGTGGGGAAAGGGCCAGAGCCGACGCGGGTGGTGTAGGCTTTGGTGATACCCAAGACATAGTGCAACATTTGTGGACCAACCCCTGCGCCTGCGCACGCTGCACCTGAGACACAATTACTAGAAGTTACAAAGGGATACGTCCCATGGTCGATGTCCAACAACGCGCCTTGCGCGCCTTCAAACAACAGATGTTGACCTGCTTGATTGGCTTCGTACAGCGCACGCGGCACGTCCATAACCAGCGGTTTGATGCATGCCGCCAAGGCGAGGGTGTCGTCGTAGGTTTTTTGGTAATCGACGGTGTCGGTGTTGAAATAATGCTTTAACACAAAGTTGTGATAATCCAATACTTCTTTCAGTTTCGCGGCAAAGCGTTCTGGGTAGAAAATGTCTTGCAGGCGAATAGCGCGGCGCGCCACTTTGTCTTCGTAAGCAGGACCGATACCGCGACCTGTGGTGCCGATTTTGGCATCGCCTTTGGCGCGTTCGCGGGCTTGGTCGATGGCTTCGTGGTAGGGCAAAATCAGCGGGCAGGCTTCGGAGACTTTTAAGCGGCTATAGACATCAATGCCCGCCGCTTGTAATTCGTCCATTTCTTTGAGCAAAGCGGTCGGCGACAACACCACGCCGTTGCCGATATAGCACAGCACGCCATCGCGCAAAATACCTGACGGAATCAGGTGCAACACGGTTTTTTTGCCGCCGATGACCAGCGTATGCCCTGCGTTGTGACCGCCTTGAAAGCGCACCACGCCTTTAGCGTGATCGGTCAACCAGTCCACAATTTTACCCTTGCCTTCATCGCCCCATTGGGTGCCGATTACCACTACATTTTTTGCCATGACTAATACATCCAGATTTGAAATTGAATAGATTGAAGCGCGTCCATCGACTACATTACAGCGATGACTTGCCAGATTCCTTCGTGCAACACCAGTTCGCGGTCACATTGCAACTCTGCCCAACAAGCAGGGTCGCCAAGCAAATCGACCACCACGACCTCTCCTGCCGCACGTAGCTGAGCAATTTTGCTGTCTAAAGTGGGGTCATTTAGAAAAGGCGCATAAATTCCTTGCAGCGTGGACTGGGGAGGGAGCAGTCGGTACAACTGGCGAAGATCCATGCTAAAACCCGTCGCAGGACGTGCCCGACCGAAGCTTTTACCTAAGTCGTCATAACGTCCACCCAAGGCAATCGCATCGTGGCTGCCCGCGTGATATGCGGCGAATACCATGCCGCTGTGGTAGTGATAGCCGCGCAAATCGGCTAAATCAATTCCCATGCTGTCCACTTGCAGCTGAGCTGAAACTTTGGCTAAATCCGCCAGTGCGGCAAGTATGTCGGGCGTATTGGGCAAAATGTCATGCGCGCGCGCTAGCACTTCGCGACATTCTCCATACAGCGTGGGCAAGGCTAATAAAGCGGCACGTACGGGATCGTCCAAGTCTTGCACCAAAACCTGCAAATCGCTGCTGTCTTTACTTTGCAACGCTGAAAATAAAGCACTTTCTAATGCCTTATCAATCCCAGCATGACTCACCAACGCGCGAAATACGCCGACATGACCAAGATCTAGGTGTACGTCTTCTATGCCCAGTAAGCGCAACGATGCCAACATCAGTTGTTGAATTTCTATATCGCCTTGCAGCCCTGCATAACCATAAAGTTCCGCACCAATTTGCAATAATTCGCGGGTGCGCGTTAAGCCAACAGGTTGGGTATGCAGCACACTACCCGCATAGCATAAGCGCGCCACGCCTTTACGATTGAGTAAATGCGCATCCATACGCGCCACTTGCGGCGTAATGTCGGCACGCAATGCCAAAGTCCGTCCGCTTAATTGATCGACCAATTTGAAAGTGCGCAAATCCATATCCGCGCTGTTATCCAGCAACAAGGATTCGGCATACTCTAGCAACGGAGGGGCTACCAATTGATAGCCAGACTGACGCAGCAAATCTAACCACTGCCGACGCATCTGTTCTACACGCAACGCCTCATCGGGCAGCATGTCTTGAATATATTCAGGGAGCAACCAGTTTTGCATAAAATCTCTTTAAATTGATTGGGTTGTGGTGTTTGCGCTGTCGCTTATCCACCCTACACCCAAATTCCCTCTCCCGCAGGCGGGAGAGGGTTAGTGAGAGGTGTACGTTTGATTTCCCAATACATTTCCCTCTCCCCCAGCCCCTCTCCCACAAGTGGGCGAGGGGAGTCCAATGATTATTTCCCTGCTTTACCCGAACTCTTCAAATACTTGAAGAAGGATGAACTAGGATCTAGTACCATCACATCGCTCTTGTTTTTGAAGCTTTGTTTATAGGCTTCTAAGCTGCGGTAAAACGAATAGAACTCAGGATTTTTACCAAACGCGGCGGCATATAACGCAGAGGCTTTGGCATCGCCTTCACCTTTGGTTTGCTGCGCATCGCGGTAGGCTTCTGCCAAAATAATTTCACGTTGACGATCCGCATCGGCTTTGATTTTTTCACCTTCCGCAGCACCCGATGCACGCAATTCATTGGCAACGCGTTTGCGTTCTGAATCCATGCGTTTATAGACGGATTCGCTGATTTCTGCGGGAAAATCCACGCGTTTCAGGCGGACATCCAAGACTTGTACACCAATGTTGCGCGCTTCTTTATCTGCTCTGGTGCGCAATATTGCCATAATCTGATCGCGCTCACCTGATACCACTTCATGTACAGTTCGTTTACCAAATTCTTCGTATAGAATCGAATTTACTATTGGAGTTAGACGTTTATTCGCACTTGCTTCATCTCCTCCTAGTACGCTGACATAGAATTTTTTTACGTCAACAATGCGCCATTTCACAAACGAATCCACCAACACGTTTTTGTTTTCAGACGTAAGGAATTTTTCAGGATCAGTTGCATCCAGCGTCATAATTTGCGAATTATAAAAACGCACATTTTGTAAAAACGGGATTTTAAATTTCAGCCCTGGTGTGGTTTCCACGCGTTTAATTTGTTTCAGTTGAAAGACAATCGCTATGTCGCGCTGGTCAACGATAAATACGCTAGCATTGAGCAAAAATAGCCCGCCAATTATCAGTACCAAAAAATTAGTCGTATTTTTCATTATCGAGCCTCCCGATCACGACTCAGTAAAGAATCCCGTGCCCGTTGTGCGGCATTGTTATCATTACCCGATGAACTGACCACCGCCGAAGCGGCTTCTACTGCAACAGGAGCGGCTGCCGTACCGCGACTGGTTTCAATCAGCTTATCCAAGGGTAAATACAACAAACTGTTGCCATTTTTTTGATCTACCATGACTTTGCTGATATTGCTCATCACCTGCTGCATCATGTCCAAATACATACGGTCACGCGTCACCCCAGGGGCTTTTTCGTATTCCACCAAAATTTGCTTAAAGCGGCTGGCATCGCCCTCGGCATTGGCAATCACACTTTGTTTATAGCCTTGCGATTCTTCAATCAGGCGCGCGGCAGTGCCTTTGGCGCGTGGCACCACGTCATTGGCGTAAGCTTGACCCTCATTCTTTTGACGTTCACGGTCTTGACCTGCTTTTACTGTATCGGCAAAGGCCGCTTGCACTTGTTCGGGAGCTTGCACGTTTTGCATGGTCAGCTTACCCACCAGAATCCCTGATTTATAGCGATCTAGAATTGATTGCATCAATTTAGTTGCCTCAGCGGCAATTCGTTCACGTCCTTGGTTGAGTACAGAGTCCATTTTGCTTCTACCAACGACTTCGCGCACCGCTGTTTCGGCAGCTTGGCGTACGATGGTGTCGGTTGCTTCCTCTTGAGCTTTTTTACCTGTAGGTAACGAGTTGTTAAATAAGTATTCAGCAGGATTATGAAGGGTGTATTGCACAGCAAACTGCACATCGACAATGTTTTCATCATCGGTCAGCATCAGTGATTCTTCCAATTGCTTGTTTTTAACATTGCCACGATATCCGACCTCCATCGTGCGCACTTGGCTGATATTGACAATTTCAACCGATTCAATCGGCGCGGGTAAATGCCAGCGGGGTCCTGCTCCCGTGATGTCAACTTTTTCGCCAAAACGCAACACCACACCGACTTCGCCTTCGTCGACCAAATAAAATCCACTGCCAGCCCATACCAGCACAATCGCACCCAGTATCAGACCAACACCTGCGTTTCCCATGGATGGGCGAGGGGTAGGAGACCCAGGTTCGCCGCCCTTTTTGCCACCATTAAGCATATCTGCGACTTTAGCATTTAGCTTGCGCAACAATTCTTCTAAATCAGGCGGGCCACCATTCTTGTTATTACCCCATTGTGGATCGTTCAATCCCATGATTCTCTCGCTTGTTTAAGTTGCTTCTCTATCAATTCATTTGCCTGACGCGTTGCCCGTGTTTCCAGCAACAAAGTACGGAGGTCATCTAGACCTTCACCCGTTTTCGCGCTCAAAAAAACGCGGGCGATTCTACCATAATCGTCACGCTGTACGCCTGCAGGCATATCCACCGCATCAATTTTATTCAGTACCAGCACCTGCGGAATATCCGCCGCGCCGATTTCTGCGAGCACTTTGTTCACTTCGGCAATCTGATCGCCATAACACGGATTACTGACATCCACCACATGCAGCAGCATATCGGCCTGCGCGGTTTCTTCCAGCGTACTGCGGAATGCCGCGACCAAGCCGTGTGGTAAATGGCGAATAAAGCCCACCGTATCCGACACCACAATTTCGCCCTGACCTTCGGCATAAATTTTGCGAGAAGTCGTATCCAAGGTAGCAAACAATTGATCCGCTACATAGACATTGGCTTTGGTCAACTTGTTGAATAAAGTGGATTTTCCTGCATTGGTATAACCCACAATCGACACAGACAGCACATCATGGCGGGTACGGGCTTTACGCTGTACCACGCGCTGATGACGCAGTTTTTCCAGCCGCTCTTTCAATAAATGCACGCGGTGATCTAGCTTGCGCCTGTCTAGTTCCAATTGCTTTTCACCTGGTCCACGCGCGCCCACGGCGAATTTCTGCTGTCCCATATCCGCACCTTGACCCACCAAGCGCGTGGATAGGTAGCGTAGCTGCGCTAATTCAACTTGCACTTTGCCTTCGTGACTTTGTGCACGTCGTGCAAAAATATCCAGAATGAGCATGGTGCGGTCAATGACTCGGGTGTTGAGTTCATTGGTGAGGTTGCGCATCTGCGCGGGCGACAAGTCGTGATTGAAAATCACCAGCGGGATTTCCTGCTCTTCAACCATCGCAGCGATTTCCTGCACCTTACCTGTGCCCGCAAACAACGCCGTATTGGGACGCAGACGTTTGCTTTCGACCACCGCCACCGTGTTCACACCTGCGGTTTCAGCAAGCAGCTTTAACTCTTCTAAACTTTCGGCATAGTCAGGCTCACCAAAATTGATACTGACTAAAATTGCGGATTCAGTTCCCGCCGATGTTTGCTGCATTATTCAGCGTCGTCGTAAGAAATAGTTACCGCACGGGCGGGGACGATGGTGGAAATGGCGTGCTTATAGACCATTTGAGTGACCGTGTTTTTGAGGAGAACGACATATTGATCGAAAGATTCGATTTGACCTTGCAACTTAATCCCATTCACGAGATAAATCCCAACTTGCACGTGTTCCTTGCGCAAAGCATTCAGAAAGGGGTCTTGTAGTTGTTGTGCTTTCGTACTCATAATTTTTAGCTCTTGTTTTATAACGAGGGGTTAGCACTTTACTGGATTATGTAGAGATTGTGAACCTGTTTACCGAAAAACCGCAGAAGACAATGCGGTTTGTCGTGCGTCAATCGCATATCCCTCAGTGGATTCCACCGTCAAAACAATCACACACCAAATTCTAATCGAGTCGCTTCGTGTTTTTTAGCGTGATGACACTGAGTCATTCCCTGTTGAATTTTGCATTTTTATTTGGTGTTGACCAGCAATTCTCAATTCAAAAATTTATCTACTATGCGCCGCTGTAGATTGGGATTGATCCCAAACTCCAAGCCCGTCATACCGACGAAAGTCGGTATCCAGCCCAAAAAACAACCCGCGTAGCGAACAAAACCGATGCGGTCTCGCTACGCGAGGCTCAATTTAATGTCTGGATACCGACTTTCGTCGGTATGACGATGCTGAGGTATTTTGAATTGAGAATTGCTGGGTGTTGACAGCTTGCTTAAAACATCAGCACATCCTCTGCTACAATTCGGCTCATTAAAATCGCTCGTCTGGGCAGATACGAAAGGTTAAACCGCCATGGCATTCCAAAACAATTCAAGTCAAGAAGTGATGAGCGAAATCAATGTGACCCCTTTGGTAGATGTAATGTTGGTATTGCTGGTTGTGTTTATTGTGACGGCACCTTTGTTGACGCAAGCGATTAAAGTGACGCTGCCCAAAACGGTGAGTACTGGCCCAGCCAATCCTAATCCGCCTCAAACCGTACATATCACTGCGGATGGTGGCGTGAGTTTGGACGCTACGTCATTGAATGACCATGATCTTGCACAAAATCTTAGCCAACAAGCCAGCAGCCATGCCGATTTTGAATTGCGTCTACACGCCGACCAACACGTGCCTTACGGACGGGTTGCGGAAGTCATGGCGATTGCCCAACACGCAGGCGTGAGCAAACTATCCTTTATTACCGTGCAGCAATAAGGTTGCTAGTCGTTAGCGGATTTAATTCTTTGAGTTCAAAAAATCTACCGTTTATGGTTCGACCAGTTCTCCACGAACGGAAGATTTAAACTGCGCCTACTTTTCGGTCTGCTAAACCCTGTTTACGAAAAAGCAGGGTTTACGCTACGGAAGACTGCTCTGATTTTTTAGAAATGCCACCAAAGCCCCGTCCATCATGGCTAAATGCGTATCGAACCATTCGGGCAGACCTTCACGCACATAAGCGCGCACCAAGGGGAGGTGACCTCGTTTAAGCGTGCGATTGAGCTGTTGCAATTCGCCCAATACGCGATGATGTTCGCCTTCATGTACGCCCAACCCCCGATATTTGGCTTCACGCATCAATCGCCCTTCCGCCATAAAGTGCTCGCGAGTGTGGGCGACCAGTGCTTGAAAAAGTGCGGGGAATTCGGCATCACTGGCTGCAATCAGCGCGGCGACTTGCGTGATAAATTCACGATGCGCGCCGTCTATTTCATCCATTCCTAACGTGTGCCGTGCCTCATCCCATTGGGCGGGGTGCTTGCTCATGCTGCGACCAGATCCTTGTTCCAACTTTGTGCGGCTGTCAAAAATTCTGCTACATCTGCATTGATAATCTCGATGTTCAGCTTTTCCAAATAGCGTTTTTCTTTGTCGGTTGGGTGTGGAATCAACGCCCAGCCAGCAGGTTTGTCAGCACCAAAGATCACGTCGGAAAATACCATGCGATCGGTATCACGGTTCAAACGCATCCCCAGCAACAAGTAGCGTTTGTTTTGGCGCAAGCGTTTAACGAAGGAAGGAATGGCGAATCCGCCCATCAATTCGGTAATGTAATCCACAAAGTCCGCATCTGAAGCGATGTAGTTTGATTCAGGCAAGGGTGTTCCCAGCGGTTTAAACAAAATGGGCAAACTGGTATCGACCGCTTCTTGCTCGATTGCCGAGTAGCGGGTGCCGTCGTAGTTAAACAGGCGGAAGCGATAATCTTTACCTGACATACGCGCAATGCCGACGATCAGGGTATGGGGGGTGCTGGCGTATTGCAGCTGCAATTGTGTGTCACGGTTCGCATCCACGATGTAGGGCAATTTTTGTTGCGCCAGCCAAGTGTGCAAGGCAGAGGTGCTCCATTGGGTATCGCGATAGGTTGCATCCAGAAATTTATTCACGGCTGAGCGACCACGCTTCAACTCGACATTCATGGCGGCGCGCGGGAATTCATACATCAACTTCGGTGCCATCGGCTGGCCATTATTCATCGCCAAAATCAGGCTTTCGCTGTCGGCAGGAATGTTTTTGCCGCTGGCAGGGTTAATCACGCCCTGCAACGCGCCCGCGCCAAGGTAAGGAATGACGCTGCCATCTGACAAGCCAGAGAATATACTTTCGTAGGAAGAACTCATTGCGGATACTCCATTATGGTTTTGAACGATATTCACAGTGCAATATTCGCGCCAAACGGCAATGTCAGCATACACAAGGGTTTCTGCGTGAGAAGATGCGTCGCAAACACGACAAAGCAAAAAATTTGTCAGACAAGGTGGCAGGGGTAGAGCAAATAAAGCGGTAGGGGAGGGGAAAGCTTCGCAATTATTTAGGCGAAGTGGATTCACTCTTCACTCTTCCCCCTGCATGGGGTTTTTCAGACCGAGTGAGTTAGAATCACCCCTTCAAAAATCTAGGAACACAGCAATATGTTTGGTGTCATTCTCATCTGCGTTGTATCGCTGATGCAATTTTATGTATTTAGGCGTGCAGCATCTGTCCCCTTCATCCTGCGTTATCTATCCCGCAAACAACTATTCGGTATCAGCGCGTTTTTGTGGACGATGCTGGTCATCAGCAGGGTGATTGATGCACTCCAACCAGGGCTGCTTGCCACGGTCACTGAATTCATTGGCATGGCGTGGCTGGGGACGCTTTTTTTGATGTTAGCCACCTTACTGCTAGTAGAAATAGCCACAGGCTTCGGCTTTTGGTTTAAACCTTACCAGCTCAAGCTACGTGGAGCAGCATTGTTGGTAGGCGGTGTGCTATCCGCGCTGGCTTTAGTACAAGGGACACGCGCGCCCATTATCCAGCCTTATGAAGTTTATCTCCCCGATCTGCCGCGCGAGCTGGAGGGTACGGTGATGGTTGCCTTGACCGACATGCACTTGGGATCGTTGCTGGGTGAACGCTGGTTGGCGGCGCGGGTCGCACAGGTGCAAGCTGAAAAACCTGATGTGATTGTGCTGATTGGCGATATTTTTGAAGGGCATCACACGCCCGAACAGTCGTTGCTCACAGGCTTGAGTCATTTGTCTGCGCCGATGGGCATGTGGGCGGTGCTGGGTAATCACGAATCTTATGGCCCACATCCTGAACATACCGCTATGTTCAAATCCGCTGGCGCACATCTGTTGCGCAACACATGGGTGGAATTGCGCCCAGGCTTGGTACTGGCTGGGGTTGATAATGTTGCGACCCAAGCGGAAGCGGACACATTTGTCGCCGCAGCACTCAAAGGTCATCCGCCTGTGTCGACCATACTTTTGTCGCATGAACCCATCTTGGCTTCCCCTGCATCACGAAAAGGTGCAAACCTGATGATTAGCGGTCATACCCATGGCGGGCAAATTTGGCCTTTCGGTTATCTGGTGCAACAACGCTTTCCGCTGTTCATCGGCATGTACACCTTACAAGATATTTCAGTGATTATTTGCCGTGGAACGGGTACGTGGGGGCCGCGTATGCGTCTGTGGCGACCCGCTGAAATTCTCCGCATTACCTTGCGTCGCGGTGAAAAAACATCCCCTAGTTAAGATGCTTTTTCACCCCTAACCACAACCCGCCCGCCCCCAGCAAAACCAGCCCAACCAGCCAGCCAATAGACGCGGGTTGATTCCATTTTTGCCGCAGCGTATCGCGTTGTGCCGCGTCGATGCGCCAGTATTTCAGGCTGTTGTTTGCCATGATGTTGGGTTTGACGTTGTGCAACCAGCGGTGGTGCAGGACGTATTGTTTGGGGTGATGTCCCCACAACCACGGGCTGTCGTGTTGCACGATGCGCACCATCTGGTCGATGATCGCCTGCCTTGCGGGGCTATTGTCCATATTTTTCATCTGTTCAAACAAGCGATCAAATTCAGGATTTTGATAATTGGCGGCATTTTCTCCGCCATTCGCCACTTTGCCTTGCGCGCCGTGCAGCAAAAACAAAAAGTTTTCAGGGTCGGGATAATCGGCGTTCCAACCAAAGTAGAACATCTGCGTGTCGCCCTTGCGCACTTTGTCCTGAAAACGGTTGTAGTCGGTACTGCGCACCACCAATTGAATGTTGAGCTTATCAAATTGCTTGCGCATCCAATCGAGGCGCGATTTCTCGCCCACGCCGTTGCTGGTGGTATCCAAATTGATGACCAACGGCTGATGGGTGTTCGCATCACTGCCGTTGGGATAACCCGCTTCGGCTAATAAACGGCGCGCTACCTCGATGGGCTTGCGTTTGGGCGCGCCATTCACCCAGTCATACACCACGGGATTGATGCCGCTTTGCCCGTCGCGATAACCAAAAATCCCAGGCGGCAACGGTGATTGCGCCACAATGCCACGCCCATTGGCAAAGATCGACACGTATTCTTCAAAATCCACCGCGATCGCAATCGCCTGCCGCAACTTACGCGCCCGTTCGCTATTGCCGCCGACCACCGCGTCCAGCGCGTTAAAGCCTGTGTAAAAAGTCGAAGTCGCCACCGAGGTCAACAACTCTATGCCTTGCGCCTGCATTTCCTTAGATACTTGCGCCTCGCCGCCGACATTGACCTTGACCGCTTGGTCAAAGCTATCCGAAGTCAACGCAGACGAATCGTAATAGCCTTGCAAAAATTTATTCCAATACGGAATACTTTCCTTTTCCAAGCTATACACCACGCGCTCAATTTGCGGCAGCGACTTGCCCGCATCCGCCAACAGCCCCGCCGCCGCGTCGCCCGCCTCGCCCTCAGTCGGATAAGTTTCGCTGTCGTAATACGGATTGCGCGTCAGCACCATGCGCTGATTGGGATTATTTTCCGACAAATAATACGGCCCGCTGCCGATGGGAAACCAATCCAAAGTCAAATTGCGTTCACGCATCCCCGCTTGCGCGTAAAACTGCTCCGCTTCAAACGGCATAGGTGCGAAAAACGGCATCGCCAACCAATAGGCAAATTGCGGATATTTGCCTTTAATTTCAACGCGATAATGCGTGCTATCCACCACTTGCACGCCCGACAGCGGATAAGCATTCAAATCCAAAAAGCCTGATTTTTTAGCAGCGGTTTGCAACGTCGCGGCAAATTCCTTCAGCCCCACAATGTAATCGCTCATCACGCCCAAAATCGGCGTATGCAACTGCGGATGCGCCAAGCGTTTGATTTGATAAACATAATCCGCTGCGGTGACGACACGCGTGCCAGTTGCAGGAAAATCGCTCAAGGTATAAATATCCCGCAGTGTGTCGGCGGTTAAGGCGTGATAACGCAACTGACCTTGTTCATCCCGCGCCAACGCAGGATGCGGCTGATAACGCATATTGGCTTTAATTTCAATGTCATACACGCTAAACGCGATAGCGGAGACAGGCGCATCGTTGGGCAAAGGCTGACGATTTTTATCCAAAAAATGCACCACAGGCAACGCCCGCGCCGCCAAGGGAACCAGCTGATACGGGCGTTTCAAGTAATGATATTGCAACGGCGGCGCGTAAATCTGCGCCAAAAAAGTGTACTCGTTTTCGCTATACGCCTGCGCAGGATCAAGATGCTTAGGACGCTCGCCAAACGCCGAATACAAAATTGACTTACCCGCATCCGACGCGGGGTAGGGATTATTTAACACGCTGTTATCACAGGCGGTTAAAGCCAATAAGGACAAAAATAAAAGAAGTTTTTTCATGGTGCGGGAGTGTAGCGGAATTTATGACCTAACCTCACCACACTTCTTTAGGAAGACCGAGTTCCATGGGGTTTGTACCCGTGCCAATATCAATCCCAATCCACTCATCATTCACTTTTTTCATGTAAACATTCGCGACATCGCCTTCTTCCTCAATAGGTGATACTGTGAGCTTTGCATAATCGCCAATTATTTTTTGTAGCGTAACATGCAGCCTACTAAAAGAGCAATGTGCAAGCGCATACTTTAACGCTGCATTTTCAACTGCTTGAATTTCGGCTGAATTTTCTTTTTTAACGCTGTTTGAGTCGCTCGCTGCACTCGCATCCCACGAAAACATGAGTAACATTGATTGAATCAAAAAGTAAATAAGCATTTTTCTCATGATTATCCTCGTGATCTGAAATTGACGATAAGCCTTCTTAAGTATGATTGGCGCAGCATAATCGCACATTCTCCCTCCTAATGTACAAACGATTTGTGCGATTACACTTCGTTTTAATCATACCGACCATGCTACGCCCTGCGTTTGAATTTCAACCGAATCAGGGAGAGTGCCGCCGCCAAAAATGCGACCATACTTTGATTCACCAAAAAAGATTCCCATGCGCGGGGCGAGGTGGGGGTGGGTGAGAAAATACCAAATAAGTGGTAAGCGGCAAAACCCACGATGAAGGCGATCACCCCGTCTAATATCAACTTCCATTTACGCCTAAGCAGTAAAGGAAAAACAATCGCCGCACCCGTTACCAATAAAATCATTTCCATCATTTTGCGACGCGCTCCCGCTGATAATCCTCGTAACTTTGTTTATTCACCCGCGCCAAGCAGCGTTCGCGGGCATCGGCGGGTTGGCGTTGGCATTCGTTTTCTGCTTGCTGTTTAAATCCGTCGTACCACGCGGCGGTGGTACAACCTGTCAGAAAAAAGGCAAGAAACAAAGTGCAAAACTGTATGCTTTTCATATTGATTTCACTGAATATATTACAAGCTGTGGATGCGCTTATCCTCTTTGCCAACTAACGACTAACAGCCTATAGCCGATAAATGGATGCTGTTGATTAACCAGCGGTTTGAGTCCGCCAAAATCCGCCGCATTATAGCTTGCCTCGCTATACTCCCATTAGTGCAAGAATCAAGAATCAATAGGAATCAATAGGGTCAGGTTCGTTGATTTCTAGGGCTACGCTGATTTATTCGGTTTTGTTGCTTTTGCTGAAGCAAAAATAATTTTTTATCAAAAAACTGGATTCCGAATTACGTTGGAATGACGAATAAATCAGCATTTCATTGAAATAAAAACGCTTTCTAATCAATGAACCGCATTCAGACGCTAGTCGAAATGAGGAATAAATCAGCGCGTCTTTAGAACTTACGAATCACATTTTCCTCATTCGCCAACACTTGTGCACCTGAACCCACCAACTGCGCATCGGGAGGGCAGACGACGTGCAGGTCTTTATTGGGATAAGGCAAACTATGCAAGAAATGCCGCATACAGTTTAAACGCGCGCGTTTTTTGTCATCCGATTTAATGACCACCCAAGGCGAAGCTGCGGTATCGGTGTGAAAGAACATGGCATTTTTGGCTTCTGTGTATTCATCCCACATATCCAGCGATTTAATGTCGATGGGTGACAATTTCCAGTGTTTTAACGGATCATCACGGCGTGAGACAAAGCGGCGAAGTTGTTCTTCGCGGCTGACGGAGAACCAGTATTTATACAAGCGAATGCCACTATTGGTGAACATACGTTCTAGCTCTGGGGTTTGACGCATAAATTCCAGATACTCACTCGGTGTGCAGAAACCCATGACGCGCTCAACACCTGCACGGTTGTACCAAGAGCGATCAAAAAACACCATTTCGCCTGCGGTGGGCAAGTGGTCAATATAGCGTTGGAAATACCATTGACCGCGTTCAATTTCTGACGGTTTTTCTAGGGCGACGGTGCGCGCAGCACGAGGATTGAGATGCTCCATGAAACGCTTAATGGTTCCCCCTTTACCTGCGGCATCGCGTCCTTCAAACAGTACTACGACACGCTGCCCTGTTTCACGTATCCAGTTTTGTGCTTTTATCAATTCAATCTGAAGCTTGAGCTTTTGCTCTTCGTAGTCCTTGGTGCGAAGACGGGTGCGATAAGGATAGCTGGCGGGTAATTCTGCGAAGTCGCTGTCTTCATTTGTTCCAGGAGGTGCAAAAGCGACTTTGAGTGCGACGGGGTCATGGCTCACCGCTTCAATCTCACTCGCAGCAGCGGGATTAGGCGCGGTTTTAGGATCGGGCAAAGATGACTCTAACGGTGTGAGATCAGCATTTTCAACAGCGGGGTTAAGCGTATCTTTCTTTTCTGCCATGGTTATTCCTTCAACGTTATTAAAGTCCAGAATTTTACGCCTCCAACATTTTCCCAACCAAAAACCCCCGTTCATCTTTGCTTAAATGAGACATCAAAAGACTTATTCTCCACATCACTTGACAAGCGAAATATTTTGGGGATTAAAAAAACTGACCGACACGATGTTGACATTAAAAGCACATTTCATTACACAAATCAGCTCGCATAGGGCACGCCTTGTTATACTTCCCACAGCGCAACGATAAGCAGCGTTTATTTTTGGAGAATGCAACATGGTAGGTCGGTGGATAGCAGGCGGGCTGGTGGTCGCAGCCTTGGCGGGCGGAGGGTGGTATTACACCCGCCCCGCGCCGATTGAGGTGCAATTGGTCAAGGTACAACGTGGCGCGGTGGAAGCGACGGTCAACAACACGCGGGCGGGGGCGGTCAAAGCATGCCATCGTGCTAAACTCTCTGCGCCCGCTGGCGGTCAAATTGCACAATTATTGGTCAAAAAGGGGCAACGCGTACAATCAGGCGAAGTGTTGCTAACCTTATGGAATAACGACCTACAAGCCCAAATGCAATTGGCTGAACAACAGCTACACACTACCCAAAGTCGTATCACCGAAATCTGTACCTTGGCAACCTTAAGCCAAAGCGAAGCGGAACGATCCAGAGAATTACGTGAAAAAGGCTTTATTTCCGCTGAAGGTCTAGAACGCGCCAATGCCAATGCCCAAGCCAAACAAGCTGCCTGTCATTCCGCTCGCAGCGAAGTGGCGCAAAGCCAATCGCGCATCAATCTGGCAAAAGCGGGCTTGCAACGCATGGTGTTGCGTGCGCCATTTGACGGCATCGTGGCGGACATCAGCGGCGAGCTGGGCGAATACGCCACGCCTTCCCCTCCTGGGATTTTGACCTTGCCCACCATTGATTTGATTGATGATCGCTGCTTATACGTCAGCGCACCGATAGACGAAGTCGATGCTGCCCACATCAAAATCGGACAAACCAGCCGCATCACCTTGGACGCAATTAAGGGCAAAACCTTCGCGGGCAAAGTCAAACGCATCGCACCTTATGTGCTGGAATTGGAAAAACAAGCTCGCACTGTCGAAGTCGAAGTCGAGTTTGTCACCCGTCCCGATGCAGAAAATTTATTGGTCGGCTACAGCGCAGATGTGGAAATTGTTCACACTTTGCACGACAAAGTCTTGCGCATCCCCACGCCGACCTTGTTAGAAGGCAAACGTGTGTTGCTATATCGAGCCGATGGGATATTGGAAGAACGTGCTGTGACGACAGGATTAGCCAATTGGGAATTCACCGAAATTATCAGCGGATTGGCTGAAAATGACCAACTGGTGTTATCGCTAGACGGGGAAGGCGTGAAAGCAGGCGCGAAAGTCAAACCGCAAGCGGCTACGGGTGCGGTGACGAAATGACGCAATTTTTTGTAGGTGCGAATTCATTCGCACTCCTTTCAAAAATCGTGCGAATGAATTCGCACCTACGGGAGGTCAAACTCCCCTCGCCCACTTGTGGGAGAGCAACCGTGTTCCGAATCAAGCAAATTTTGCATTCCACGGAGTATTATTTTTCAACATTGAGTTCATGATGGTTAACAACTTTCTCATACAAGCAACGAT
>JAQTYN010000090.1 GCA_028688275.1 Gallionella sp.
TGGTTTGCAATGAAAATATGTTATAAAAACAAGAAGCCGAAAATGAAAATAACGATCTGGTTTGAAAAAAATCCACCCAACGCTGAAACAGGTCTTCAGAATCGGGTTTTTCTACAGCGTCGTTAAGCGGCTAAGCGGTCATGGGGACAAAGTGATTCCCGTGGTGCGTGAGAAAATTCAGGATGTCCAAGGAAATAGCCTTGAAACAAATCCGCACCTGTTTGTTGCGCAATCGCCCATTGCTTGGCAGTTTCGATGCCTTCAATTACCACGCGTATGCCTTCATGATGGAAGACATTGACCAAGCCAATCAGCACTGTCGCCACGCTACTATTTTGTTCTGCCGCCCGAATAACGGCACGGTCAAATTTAACGATGTTTGGACGCAACGCCAACACGCGATTCAATTCGCCATCAGGCTCCATGTGATTGTCGAGGTGCGGTCGATTCAATATCCGATTGATGCCAGAATTGGACGCGCCAAAAGCATCCACCGCAATTTGATAGTCTATCTTGCGGTAATTTTGAATCGCTTGTGCCAGCACGACTTGATCTGCCACAGCGGCCGCTTTGATTTCGATAACCACACGTGAAGTCGGCACGGAGTAGTAATGCAGAATTTGCTCAAATGTTTGCCCATGGTCGTTGACGCGGCTCAATAGGCGCGGATCGACATTGAGAAAAAGCAATTCGTCTTCCGAGAAGCTGCGTGAGTGGTTGAGCAAATGAATCGTGCGCACCAGTCGGTCAAACTGCACCAAGCGATCCGCTTGCGCCGCGTCGTCAAATGCCGCTTGTGGACTCAGCTCGCCATGCTCTAACAATGAAGCGCGCAACAACGCCTCCCGCCCCAGAATATTGCCATTCGCATCAACAATCGGCTGAAAAGCACTGGCGAGATGGGTCTGTAAAAAGTGGCAAACTAAGCCGCGTGCTTCGACCTGACTAAAATCGAACTCATCAAAATTCAATGATAAGTTTCCACGCAACAGCCGTTTTAAGTACAAGAAGCTAGACATGATGACACCTATTTTTTGCTATAGATTTGGTCAAACACGCCGCCGTCGGAGAAGTGTTCTTTTTGGGCTTTCGTCCACCCGCCAAACGCGCCGTCTATGGTAATCAGTTCTACCTTAGGGAATTGTTTAGCATATTTCGCGGCAACTTTGGCATCCACGGGGCGGTAATAATTTTGTGCGGCGATTTCTTGCCCTTCGGTGCTGTACAGGTATTGCAAATAGGCTTCGGCGACTTTGCGCGTGCCGTGTTTATCCACGTTTTTATCCACGACCGTCACGGGCGGTTCGGCGAGGATGCTCAAGCTGGGGACAATGATTTCAAACTTGCCTTGCCCTAACTCTTTGACTGCGAGGAAGGCTTCGTTTTCCCATGCTAACAACACGTCGCCAATGCCGCGTTCCACAAACGTGGTGGTCGAGCCGCGTGCGCCTGAATCCAGCACGGGGACATTGCCGAATAATTGCGCGACGAAGGCCTTGGCTTTGGCGGGATCGTTGCCGTTTTTCTTCAAGGCGTAGCCCCATGCCGCCAAGTAATTCCAGCGTGCGCCGCCTGAGGTTTTGGGATTGGGCGTAATCACCGACACACCCGCTTTGACCAAATCACCCCAATCTTTGATGCCTTTAGGATTGCCTTTGCGCACCAAAAACACGATGGTGGAGGTGTAAGGCGAGCTGTTGTGTGGCAAACGCGCTTGCCAATTGGCGGGAATCAATTTGCCTTTTTCGGCTAACGCGTCGATGTCGGCGGCTAATGCCAAGGTCGCCACATCCGCTTCCAGCCCGTCGATAATCGAGCGCGCTTGTTTGCCCGAACCGCCGTGCGAGGCTTTGACCGACACGGTATCGCCCGTTTTGGACTTCCATTGCTTGGCGAATGCCACGTTAAAGTCTTGGTAGAGTTCACGCGTGGGGTCGTACGAAACATTCAGCAAGCTGATGTCCGCTGCCTGTGCTGCGGTCGATAAAACCAATGCCAACAGCGTGGTGGTAATTTTGTTCAATTTCATGGTGTTACTCCTTAAAGATAGTTAGTTAATTGAAATTTTTTGTACAACGACATTTGATACAGATGAAAACAGATAGCCTCGACAATGGATCGTTTGAATCAGCTTATCCAAGCCGAAAGGCTGCAAACTTGCCCGCAAACAACGGATATGCACATCGACGGTGCGAGCTTCGACCACCACGCGACTTCCCCAAATTTCACTCAATAATTGATGGCGGGAATGAACTTGATTGGGGTGCGTCATCAAAAAATGCAGCAAACGAAACACCATGGGTCTTAAGAAAAGCTGCGCATCGCCCACTTGCAATTGATTGACGGAGGGCAATAAATGCAAACCGCCTGATTGAATAGGCTGAGCATCCTCATGACGATCCCAGTATGGAATGGGATGATTGAGCACTTGGGCTGAATGAAGCTGCATTTAGATTCCCTTCGATAAAATGATGTGCATCACGACGGTTCGCATCTTAGAAGCTGAAAGAATCGAAGAGAACTAACTATTTTTCAATTGCTTAGCTGTTTTTGGAATATACGAGATCAAGACAGATCCCTCGCTCGTGCTGACAAAACAGGAGGACTTGCGTCATTGAATGACGCGATAGACAAAACGAGGTTTTTTCTGGCCACGCCATGCGCAACCAACATGAGAAAGGTGACTTAAAATCCATGCGACTCTTTTTGACCCCGCCGTATATTGGGTTAGAATGCCTAGGTTTAACGAATGCATCTCTAACGACTTACTTACTTCATTAAAGGAAATCACTATGTACCAAATCGCTCCAAGTATTCTTTCCGCCAACTTTGCTAAATTAGGCGAAGAAGTTGATAAAGTTCTGGCTTCTGGTGCCGATATTGTTCACTTTGACGTGATGGATAACCACTACGTGCCTAACCTGACGATCGGGCCTTTGGTTTGCGAAGCTTTGCGTAAGCATGGTGTGACGGCCGACATCGACGTGCATTTGATGGTTAAGCCTGTTGATCGCATCATTCCTGACTTTGCTAAAGCAGGTGCGACTTACATCACTTTCCATCCAGAAGCATCCGAACATATCGACCGCACCATTGGATTGATTAAAGAACTGGGTTGCAAAGCGGGCTTGGTATTCAATCCTTCCACACCTTTGGACATCTTGGAATACACCTTGCCTAAATTGGACATGGTGTTGTTGATGTCAGTGAATCCTGGTTTCGGCGGTCAAAAATTCATTCCTCACGTGTTGGACAAAGCGCGCAAAGTACGCGCCATGATTGATGCGGGCGGCTACAAATGCCGTTTGGAAATCGACGGTGGTGTTGGCCCAGCGAATATCAAAGAAGTTGCCGAAGCGGGTGTCGATACCTTTGTGGCAGGTTCTGCTGTGTTCAGCAAGTTCAACCCAGCTGACGCTAACGGTTACGACACGGTCATCGGCGAACTGCGTGCTGAATTGGCGAAAGTAGGCAAGTAATGCGCCCCGCGCCCGTTTTTCCACTGGAAGTGTCCGCGCTGCTGTTGGATTTGGATGGCACGCTACTACACACCGCGCCTGAACTATCCGAAGCGGCCAGCCGCATGTTGCGTGAAATGAACTTCACGCCCGTGTCTGCTGACTTATTAACGAGCTACATTGGCAACGGTATCGGTTGGTTGGTCAAACGCGCTTTAACGGGCGACATGCATGCCACACCCGATGCGGCGTTGTTCGATCACGCCATGCCGATTTTTGAAAAACACTACACCGAATTGCTGCTGCAAAGTAAGCCATTTGACGGCGTGGTGGAAGGCTTGGAAGCCATGAAAGCAGCGGGTTTCCGCTTGGGCTGCATCACTAACAAAATGGCGTGCTACACCGAACCGCTGTTGGCGGGATTGGGACTGGCAAAGTATTTTGAAATCGTGCTGTCTGGCGACACCTTGCCTGAAAAGAAACCGCATCCTATGCCGTTATTACATGCAGCGACGTTTTTTGGTGTGCCACCTGAAAAAGTCTTGCTGATTGGTGATTCCTTAAATGACACCGTGGCAGCACGCGCGGCAAATTGCCCCGTGTTCTGCGTGCCTTACGGCTACAACCACGGTGAACCCGTGGAAACACTGGATTTGGATGCCGTGATTGCCAATCTGTCTGCGGCTCTTCCCTTGATTAAACTTGCCTAACCATGAAGCCAATTGCTTGTTTCCTGTCAGATAAACGTGGGCGATGGTGCTGATCGTAGGTCGGGCTTCAGCCCGACAGGTTGGATTGAATGCGATGGCATCAACTTAATGCACAAGTCCCCTCGCCCGCTTGCGGGAGAGGGCTAGGGAGAGGGTGAGGTTTTTGATTTTTCTGGTAAATTTCCCTCTCCCCCAGCCCCTCTCCCACAAGTGGGCGAGGGGAGTATGTTCAAGTGATCTCTATCGCATTAACCCCTAATCAGCCCCATTCCCTGTTTATTCTGGAGGTTTTCCATGTTGCAACCCATGACCGAAGCACAATTCAACGCACTTGCCGCACAAGGCTATAACCGCATTCCGCTGGTGTGTGAAACGTTTGCTGACCTAGACACCCCGTTATCGCTCTACCTCAAACTCGCCAATCGCCCGTTTTCCTATTTGTTGGAATCGGTGCAAGGCGGCGAACGTTTTGGGCGATATTCTTTTATCGGTTTACCTGCCGACACGCATATCAGCGTGCGCGGCAAACACGTCACCTTGACTGAAGGCACACACCAAACCGTGTGTGAAGTCGATAATCCGCTGGATTTTATCCACGATTATCAAGCGCGTTTTCATGTCGCGCAGTTGGACAATCTGCCGCGCTTTGTGGGCGGACTGGCGGGCTATTTTGGCTACGACACCATCCGCTATATCGAGCCGCGCCTAGCCGATACGCAAAAAATCGACACTATCGGCACGCCTGATATTTTGCTGATGCTGACCGAACAACTGGCGGTGATTGATAATTTATCAGGCAAACTCAGTTTTATCGTCTATGCCAATCCCGCCGAAGATGACGCTTATGCGTTGGCGCGTTCACGCTTGCGCGAACTGGTGGGCATGATGCGTTTGCCTGTCGAAATCCCTTACGCACCCGCTGTGCCGCATGTGGCTGCGACTTCGGAATTTGGTGAAGCCGCGTTCAAAGCAGCAGTGGAAAAAGCCAAGCAATACATTTTTGATGGCGACATTATGCAGGTGGTGTTGGCGCAGCGCATGAGTTCGCCTTTCCCCGCCCCGCCTTTGTCGCTTTACCGCGCCTTGCGCAGCGTCAATCCTTCGCCGTATATGTTTTATTACCACATGGGCGATCACCACGTGGTCGGCGCGTCGCCTGAAATTTTGGTGCGACTGGAAAACAACGCCGTCACCGTCCGCCCCATCGCAGGCACACGCCCACGCGGGAAAACGCCCTCGCAAGATGCCGCACTCGCGGTGGAATTATTGGCTGACCCTAAAGAATTGGCAGAGCATTTGATGCTGATTGACTTGGGGCGCAATGACATCGGGCGCGTGGCACAAAACGGCACGGTTAAACTCACCGAAAAAATGATTATCGAACGCTATTCCCACGTCATGCACATCGTGTCCAACGTCGAAGCGCGCTTGAAATCTGGCTTAAGCGCGATGGACGTACTCAAAGCCACCTTCCCCGCAGGCACGGTCAGCGGCGCGGCAAAAGTCCGTGCCATGGAAATTATCGACGAACTCGAACCCACGAAACGCGGCATCTACGCAGGCGCGGTGGGCTATTTGGGTTTCAACGGCGACATGGACTTAGCCATTGCCCTGCGCACCGCCGTGGTCAAAGATCAGATGCTCTACGCCCAAGCAGGTGCAGGCATCGTCGCCGATTCCAACCCCGACAGCGAATGGACAGAAACCCTGAACAAAGCGCGGGCGGTGTTGTATGCCGCTGAAATGGTGTTGGAGGGGTTGGATCAGCAAGGGCATCGGTAATCTCCGTGATCGAGGCTCATGTGTTGCTGAATTAGCAGGAGAGGGTGACCTGTTACATTTTTAGGATGTAGTTAAATCAAAGGGTTATGGCATCAGATGACACGTTATACAGAACACCCATTTTCTGATACAGCAAGTAGGTTGGGTTGAGGTACGAAGCCCAACGTTTACCGCGTGAATTTGTTGGGCTTCGCTGACGCTCAACCCAACCTACGCGCTGCACGAGACATTAGGCGTACCGAATCGCCTTTAATACGGCAATTGAAAGGAATTTCATGACAACAAAATTCAATCGTGGCAAGGCATATCACGGTAGCAGTGCCGTCACTGACGGAAAACTTCAAGGTGCTACTGATACCGACTACTTCTATTTTTTCTGTCCAGCTTGCGAGGGCAAGCAAATCATGCGACCGCTCGACTATGAGGTGCGCCAAGAACAACCCGACAACCCGTACAACGATCAGTTGAAATCAAAGGCGGTCAAAGGCTTCACTCTTGCCTTTAAGTTGCATTGCGAAAAATGCAACCTCACTGACTTCGTTAAGGTTTCAAATCTTGGCTGGCAAGGTGGCGATTTTGAAGCTCTCAATAAAACTGCCTAACCCTACGCTCAAGCGGGACTGCGCAAAAGCGTGCAGCTCCTTAGCTCCACGTTGAGGCTGTAGAAAAACCCAAATTTCCCCAGAAAATCGCCCCGCGATCTGCCATAATTTCACTACGCGATAAAACAAAGGTGGAGGCGGCATGGCACGGTTCAAACCGATACACAAAGGC
>JAQTYN010000041.1 GCA_028688275.1 Gallionella sp.
TTGCGTCCTAAAAACAGAAAACAGGGCAAAAAGCGACTAAAAGTCGGAATCTAGACCAAAAATCACCTAAATTCCCTAAGTCCCAGTGGCAATTCGAGCGTTTGGTGGATTGTTCAGGACTTCCCTAAATCAACATCCCCTAGCAGTAGATAAAGGTTTTCGGGCATATTGGGATTTGATCTTCTTGCTTCGACAAAATAGCTAGACTCGTTGCCAAGTTTAGAAGACTTTGAACGTTCGTAACGTTGTTTGATATATCCAGCAATGGTTAAATCATTTTCCCGATATTTGGCTAGATTATCCTCACCCTTGCCATTTCCGCCAAGGATCATTTCTGAAACATTTGATTGGGGACAGGCATCAATGACAACAACATCTTCTTCAGGATGTATCAAAGCATATTCGACCGACAACATGTAGGTTAAAAATGTTTTGCCAACGCCGCCTTTGTTATTCCAAATCAGATATTTACTGTTTTCCATTGTTGTCACCTAAAATTTAAGATTACCTTGATCGTGTTAGCACAGTGATATTTCGTTTGGAAAATATTGATTTGATTCCAGCACCCAAACTTTATCGAAGTTTAACTAGCGGTTATTCGACTATCTCGTCGATTGCTTCTTCCCCCTCCAACCACCCCACAATCACCTTCTCCGCTTCTTCAACCCCTTGTTTTTTCGAGCTGGAAAACAATTGCACGCTGCATTGGGGGAAGTGTTCTGCCAAGTGTTTGCGGACTTTCATGAGGGTAATGGTGGCTTGTTGGCGGCTGAGTTTGTCGGCTTTGGTGAGCAGGATGTGGATGGGTTTGTTGGTGGGGGCGAACCAGTCCAGCATGACTTCGTCGATTTCGGTCAGCGGGTGGCGGACATCCATGATGACGATTAAGCCGCAAAGTTCTTCGCGTTTTTGCATGTATTCGCTGAGCAGGGCCTCCCAGTGGCGTTTGCTTTCGGGCGGGACTTTGGCGTAGCCGTAGCCTGGTAAATCGACTAAAAATTTGTTGTTGTTTAACGAAAAATAGTTGATGTGCTGGGTGCGACCAGGCGTTTTGCTGGTGAAGGCTAAACGCGTGTGGTTCGCCAAGGTATTGATCGCACTGGACTTCCCTGCGTTGGAACGTCCGACAAATGCCACTTCGCGCCCGCCGTGCATCGGCAGGTCTTTGAAGTGGTTGACGGTGGTGTAAAACGCGGCTGAGGAGAAGATGCCCATTATTTCCAAGCCGAGAAGATTTTGTCGGCAGCGGCGATGGTCGCGGCTATGTCGGCAGGGGTGTGGGCAGCAGACACGAAGCCCGCTTCAAACGCGGAGGGTGCTAAGTAGAAACCTGCTTCCAACATGGCGTGGAAGAAGCGGTTAAAGGCTTCTTTGTCGCAAGACATCACTTCGGCGTAGCTGGTTGGTAGGGATTTGCTGAAGTACAGCCCGAACATGCCGCCCACAGATTGCGCGCAGAAGTCGATGCCGTGTTTTTGTGCAGCAGCGGTTAAACCTTCGGTGAGTTGTTTGGCTAAAGCGGATAGGTTCTCGTAGAAACCTTCGGCTTGCACCAATTTCAAAGTCGCCATGCCTGCGGCGACCGCGATGGGGTTGCCCGACAAAGTGCCTGCTTGATACACTGCACCGAGAGGCGCCAAGCATTGCATGATGTCGCGGCGACCGCCGAATGCCGCTGCGGGTAAGCCGCCGCCCATGACTTTGCCCAGTGTGACGAGGTCAGGTTTGATGCCGTAATAACCTTGCGCACCTTGTAAGCTGACGCGGAAGCCTGTCATGACTTCATCCAAAATCAGCACTGCGCCGTATTTTGTACACAGATCGCGCAGGGCTTTGAGGAATTCAGGTTTAGGCACGATGAGATTCATATTGCCCGCAACAGGTTCGACGATCACGGCGGCGATTTCATTGCCCATTTCGGCGAAGTATTTTTCCAGTCCTGCGGCATCGTTGTAGTCCAATACCGTGGTCAGCGCGGCGATTTCAGCGGGTACGCCTGAGGAACTGGGTTGACCGAAAGTCAATGCGCCTGAGCCTGCTTTGACCAGCAAGCCATCGGAATGCCCGTGGTAGCAACCTTCAAATTTGACGATGCGACTGCGTCCTGTGAAACCACGCGCCAAACGAATCGCGGTCATGGTGGCTTCTGTGCCAGAACTGACCAAGCGTACCATTTCCAAGCTAGGCAACAGTTTGCACAATAATTCGGCAATTTCTAATTCGCTGGCAGTGGGTGCACCAAAGCCTAAGCCTTGCGCAGCGGCATCTTGCACAGCTTTGACCACGTCAGGATGGCAATGTCCGACTATCATCGGCCCCCAAGAACCGACAAAATCCGTGTAGCGTTTGCCGTCTGCATCCCAAACGTATGCGCCCTGCCCACGTTGGAAAAACAGCGGTGTGCCGCCGACGGAGCGGAAGGCACGTACGGGAGAATTCACGCCACCAGGGATGAGCTTTTGAGAGGAGGCAAACAGTTGATCGTTTTTTGAAGTCATGGTTAAGGCTTTCTAAGAAGGTTTCAATAGGGTTAGTGTATTGAAAATTAACCATTCGGGGTGAGCTCTTCGGTAAGCTCAAGACAGGCTTGTCGAACCATGAATGGTTAAATTTTCAACAAATCGCCAATTCTCATTCACCCTTCGACAAGCTCAGGGCGAACGGAAAAAGGCGGGTGTATTTGTGTCGGGCAAAAACCCAAGCTACGATAAATTAGCAAATTGTCGTGCCGCCACTTGACCATCTGGCACCGCAAACACCGCCGAAATCACCGCCACGGCATCCGCGCCTGCGGCGAATAACGACGGGGCATTTTCTAGCGTGATACCACCAATGGCGACAATCGGCAAAGTTAATTCGCGCCGCGCTTGTTGCAACAAATCCAAACTGGCAACGGGGGCGTGAGGCTTGACTTGTGAAGCAAAAAAACTGCCAAATGCCACATAGTCTGCGCCTTCTTGCTCAGCTTGTTGCGCTAACGATAAGCGATTATAACAAGACACGCCGATGAATTTGTCGTCACTCAATAGTACCCGCGCGGCGGCGACACTACCGTCTTCTCCACCCAGATGCACGCCATCCGCATCCACGCGTTGCGCTAACTCCACATCATCATTCACAATAAAGAGACAGTTAAATTCTTGTGTTAATTCGCGTAATGCGGCGGCTTGTGTGAATTGAAGTTTGGTATCTGCGAGTTTATTACGGTATTGCAACACTTGCGCGCCGCCTTGTAACACCTGTCGCGTTTTATGTAGCAAATCGGCCGTATCAAGCGTGTCGTGCGTAATGGCATATAGCCCACTAATTGGGCAAGGGGGGTTCTTCTTGGTCATCTTCGCCTCGTGCCCAAAATAGTCGATCAGGAATATATTGCCCCATACCAGGACGGAAGCCTGCTTTGAGGGATTGCCATGTGTATTCTTGCGCATCCTTCACTGCATCAGGGACGCTACTGCCCATTGCCAGCAACGAGGCAATCGCAGAAGCTAGCGTACAACCCGAACCATGATAGGTTTCTGGCAAGCGTTCCCAGCGATCCGCGCGCACCACGCCACGGTCGTTGTATAAGGTGTTGACGACCTGCTGGGTTTGTTCATGCGTGCCTGTAATGAGCACATAATCACATCCCATAGCCAAAATACGTTTCGCGCACTCTGCCATGGAAGGATCATCGTCCTCATTCTCTTCATCCAAAGCCAAGCGACGCGCTTCAATGCTGTTTGGGGTGACAATCGTGCATTGTGGAATCAGCAATTCGCGCATCGCGTCCAACATTTCTTCATCCGCTAATTCATCGCCGCGACCAGAAGCTAGCACGGGATCAAACACAAACGGTACATCGGGATAATCGGCCAGAATTTCGGCAATCGTAGCAATGTTTTCCACGCTGCCCAATAGCCCAATTTTAAAGGCGGCGACAGGTACATCTTCTAACATGGCGCGGGCTTGGTCTGCCACCCAATCAGCGTCGATTGCCAGCACATCTTCCACGCCTGCGGTGTCTTGGACGGTAATCGCGGTCACCACCGATAAGGGAAAACAACCCATACTGGAAATGGTCAAAATGTCCGCCTGCAAACCCGCGCCCCCGCTGGGGTCGGTTGCGGCAAAACTCATTACTAAGGGAAAAACATTGGGCATCATGTGAGTAAAAACGCGTTGCGGAAAACGCCGCATTCTACCCTATAATCACGGCGACTTGGCTTGATTGCGCTGCCCATTTTGGGATATATCACGGTGATTGTATGCTTATTTTTCAATTGCTTAGATATTCACAGGATGGCGAAAATAGTCGACTCACACGAATCAGGCGCGAACCAATCAGACTACCCTGAGCCAGATCGCTGACATTTGCTTTGACAAGGCGACTTTCTTTGCCGATAATGCCGCTCCTTCGGGTCGTTAGCTCAGCTGGTAGAGCAGCGGACTCTTAATCCGTTTGTCGCAAGTTCGATCCTCGCACGACCCACCAGTAATCAAAGGCTTAGTTGAAAAACTAGGCCTTTTTTCTTATCCCTTGAATGTACTTTGCTCAGCCGCATGATAACTCCCAATGACAGCTGAGGAGGCACTAACTAAATCCGTTCGCCCTGAGCCATGAGCCGTGAGCTTGTCGAACGGTCGAACAGTCGAAGGGTGAGCGGATTTAATTCCATGATTTCATTCAATCTTCTGTTCAAGGCTCGACAAGCTCACCACGAATGGAAGATTAAATCTGTACATCCCTAAGTCATTTTGCTGAATTAAAGTGAATGCTATCCTCACAGGATAAATTGCAATAAAATCTGCTTGGCTTTTAAGGGCTTGTTGTGCGGTAATATGCACCCTCATCGCATCGTCTAAAGGAACCCCTTTTGATAGCTGATCTCTCACCTAATATCACCAAACCACCTCTCGTCAAACGGGTCTTGGTGGTTGCGTCTTTGGTTATCGCTTGTGGTGGTCTCGTATTAATGGGCTGGATACTTGACATTTCCATCCTGAAAAGTATTTCTCCAAACTGGGTTTCCATGAAAGTGAACACGGCGATCTGCTTTATGCTGATCGGCATTTCACTCTGGTTGACCGCTTACCCGCCCGCCCGATTGGCTCATCAGCATACAGTTTGGTTTACCCGTATCTGTCTTGTGTTGGTTGGCATAGTCAGCACTTTGAGTTTATTGGAGTATGTCTTTGGCTGGAATTTAGGGATTGATCAGTGGTTGATTGCAGAATCTCTCAATACCGTGGGTACTTCGAACTCTGGGCGTATGGCACCTGAGACCGCTCTGGATTTTATGCTGCTTTCAATGGCACTGTGGTTTATCGGAAAAACGCAGCAATCTTACTGGTCTGCATTGTTACCTGTGACATCAGGTTTGTTGGTGACCAGCCTCGCGTTGGCGGCATTTTTGTCCTTCTTTACACCTATGCTGGGCTATTCTGGCTGGTTTGCTCTCACCGTTATGGCGGTACATACGGCCATATTGTTTACCTTGTTAGGCGGAACCATTATCGCAATCAGTTGGCAGTCCAAGGTTTTGGCATGGGTTATGAGCAGAAACGCGACCATAGCAATGGTCGGTGTTATGACTTTGTTGATATTTATTGGTCTTAGTACGGCGCGTAGCCAATTCTGGATGGAAGAGAGTGGTCGTCAGATTGCGCATCAGGAAGCCGTGTTGCTCAACGTCGAAGAAGTCTTGATCGAGGTACTGGATGCGCAAGCGCATAGCCGCGGATACAGTCTATCAAGTGATGAAAGCTTCAAAAAAAACTATCTTTTGGCCGTCCAAAACAGCCATATTATGTTAAGCCAGTTGCGCGATATGCTTGCCAGCAACCCGCCTGAGCGCAGACTATTTAGCCAAATAGAGGGTCTGGTAAACAAGGAGTTTCAATGGTTGCAGCAAGCTATTGAAAATAATCCAGAAGACTTTTCTAAAGAGATACATCGTCAACGGGTTGCTCACGGTGAAGTGTTGATGAGCCAACTTCGTCTAACCTTTGGTCAACTTAAAAGAGAGCATCAACTTCGCATTGTGCAATTAAAACAGGATGCGGAAAGGGTATCCAACTTTTCTTACTTGATTATTTTTGTCAGCACATTCACCAGTTTGTTGGTTTTTTTGCTAGTGATCTTCAGGCTTAATTTCGCCTTGAGCGAGCGCGAACGACAAGCACAATTTTTACGAGAAAGTGAGGAAAAGTTCCGTACGCTTTATGACTCCTCCAGCGATGCGATCATGTTAGGGGGTGAAGAAGGTATTATTTCTTTTAACGAAAGTGCGATGCACATGTTCGGTTGCACCGAACAAGGCGATTTTCTCCACAAAAATCCCTTGCAGTTTTCACCCGATACCCAGCCCAATGGGGAAACTTCAAAAGTTTTGGCGGATCAGTATCTTGCACAAGCATTGCAAACAGGCAGTTGTCAATTTGAGTGGATGCATTGCCAGTTGGATGGCTCTCCATTCCCTGCGGAGGTTCGTCTCACGGCAATGGTACTGAATGGCAAACATGTGATCCAAGCCACGGTGCGCGACATTTCAGAGCGTTATGCTGCTTCAGCTAAAATTCGCAGACTCAATCAGCTTTATAGCCTATTGAGCCATTGCAATCAGGCCGTCATACACAGCACCAACCAAGAAGACTTGTTTCAGCATATCTGTCGTGATGCCGTGCAAATCGGGGGGATGCAATTGGCATGGGTTGGCTTAGTCGATGATTCGGGTAAACAAGTCAAACCTGTCGTCTCTTTTGGAGAAACGAGTGGCCACCTAGAAGATATTCGGATTTTGCTAGATGATAATCATCCCTTAGGTAGAGGACCAACTGCTACGGCGATACGTGAAAATCATCCCATATGGTGTAATGATTTTATGCATGACCCTCGCACTGCATCATGGCATGAACGGGGCGCACGATTCGGCTATGCTTCTTCTGCCTCATTACCCTTGGTTAAGAATGGGGTTGCCATCGGCGCACTGACGCTATACCGCAATGAACTCAATGCATTTGACGAGGCGGTGAGCAATCTGTTGATTGAAATGGCGGCAGATATTAGCTACGCACTCGATAATTTTGAACACGAAAGCACACGTAAATTTTTAGAGCTACGTACCGCTAGCCAGCTCGCGCTCACAACATCTGAAGAGATGCTTGACGAAAACAGCTTGCTACAGCGAGGCGTGGATGCCGTGCAGGGTCTCACAAACAGTCGCATAGGTTTCTTTCATTTTGTCAGTGAAGATCAAAATGAGATTGAGTTGGCGGCATGGAGCAGTGACACGATGGCACACTATTGTCATGCCGTGTTTGACCAGCACTATCCCGTGGCATCAGCGGGGGTTTGGGCTAACTCAATTCGTCTAAAAAAAGCTGTTATTGTGAATGACTATACTGCGCTATCGCCCAAAAATGGGTTGCCAGAAGGACATGCCAGTTTGCAACGCTTCGTCAGTGTGCCCATACTTGATGGATCACAGGTGCGCATGATTGTGGGGGTAGGCAATGCTGACCATAACTATGGTGAGCATGATATCGAGACGATCAAATTGTTTGGTTACGACATTTACCATCTTGTTCAGCGTAGACGAGCCATAAAATCCCTCGAAACAAACGAGCGACATTTCAGGGCGGTCACACAGTCAGCGAATGATGCCATTATTACGGGCACAGATACTGGCAGTATCTTAGGATGGAATATGGCTGCCTCGCGCATGTTTGAGTATACCGACGCGGAAGTCATAGGTCAGCCTTTGACTATGCTCATGCCTGAACGCTTCCGTACACAGCATGATGCTGCTTTAGCTAGGCTGAAATCAGGCGCTGAGCCACATGTGATTGGCAAAACGGTGGAGTTGTTCGGGTTGCGCAAAAATGGCATCGAATTTCCGCTTGACCTCTCCCTCTCTCAATGGCGCTCGGTCGAAGGGGGATTCTTTACCGCCATCATCCGTGACATAAGCGAGCGTAGAAGTCTGGAATGGCGGCAGCGAGAAAATCAAGAAATTTTCAGACACTTCGTGGAATATAGTCCTATTTATGTCTTTTTTAAGGACTCGAATATGCGGGCATTGCGGCTGAGCAAAAATTTTGAAACGATGCTAGGGAAACCAGTTGCAACATTATTGGGCAAGAAAATGGATGCGTATTTTTCGCCTGAATTTGCCGAGAGTATGTCGGTAGATGACCTCAGCGTTTTCTCTGACGGATCGGATGTCACCGTGGAAGCCGAGTTTGAAGGAAAAACCTATTCGGTCACCAAGTTTCCCATTTTTTCCGATGGCAAGCCCTGTTATCTAGCAGGCTACCTCGTTGACATTACTGAGCATAAGCAGTTTGAAGCAGAGCAACGCAAAGCGTATGAGCAAGTTGCAGGCGTGAATGCGCAACTTTTGGAGGCGAATTTGCATCTTAAACAGGCTCAAAGTCAGCTGTTGCAATCTGAGAAAATGGCGGCGATTGGCTTGCTGGCAGCGGGCGTAGCACACGAGATTAACAACCCCATTGGTTATGTCAACTCTAACCTAGGCACATTAGAAAAATATCTCGCTAATATTTTCCTTGCCTTAGATAAGTATGATGCCGCTTTGGCTCAGTGGCATGACGACAATCCGCTAGTACAAGAGCTGCAACAGTTTAAGGCCAAGATTGATTTAGCGTACATCCGCGAGGATACTCAATCGCTGATCTCAGAATCACATCAAGGATTGGATCGAGTAAAAAGTATTGTGCTCGATCTCAAGGATTTCTCTCATGCCGATAGCCAAGATCAATGGGTGCGTGGGGACGTGCATCACGCGCTGGAGTCCACGCTGAATGTGGTGTGGAATGAGCTGAAATACAAATGCGAAGTGGTCAAAGAGTATGGGAATTTGCCGCAAATTTATCATTTGCCCTCTCAGCTCAACCAAGTGTTTATGAATTTGTTGGTCAATGCGGCACACGCCATCGAGGTGCGAGGGATCATTACGTTGCGCTCTGGGCAGGAAGGCGACAGAGTATGGGTCGAGGTAAATGATACGGGCAAAGGTATATCGCCTGAAATCATGCCTCATTTGTTTGAGCCTTTTTTCACCACAAAACCTGTTGGGCAAGGGACGGGGCTGGGCTTGTCTGTGTCCTACAAAATCATCGAGAAACACCACGGTAGCATTGAAGTGCATAGTGAAGTCGGCAAAGGCTCGACTTTCCGTGTTTGGCTGCCGATCAATCAACCTGATTCCAAGGAGAAGACATGAACCAAGAAGCGATGGATCCCCCTGTCCCCGCGACGCTGTTATTTATTGACGATGAAACGAACATCTTATCTTCACTAAAACGCTTATTTCGACCACTCGGTTACACCATACTGACGGCAGAAAGTGGTGCGGCGGGACTGATGATTTTGGAGCAGACACGTGTTGATTTGGTGATTTCAGATATGCGCATGCCCAATATGAGCGGTGCGGAAGTGTTGGAAAAAATCCGCAATCAATGGCCTGATGTGGTGCGCATCTTGTTGACAGGCTTTTCGGATATGAGCTCGACGATTGCCGCGATCAATCGGGGTGAAATTTATCGTTATATTGCAAAGCCGTGGAATGACGACGACATTGTGCTGATTGTGCGTGACGCACTGGAGCGTAAACATTTGCTGGCGGAAAAGCAGCGGCTGGAAACATTAACACTACGTCAATACGATGCCCTCAAAGAGCTGAATGCCAGTTTAGAAATCAAAGTGCAACAGCGGACAGCAGAATTACATGTCGCACTGGAGCAGCTTAAGAAAGATTATTTTTCGACCATTCAAGTATTTGCTAATTTGATGGAATTGCGTAAGGGATCCATGGCGGGGTTTTCTCGCCGCGTTGCGCAATTGTGCCGTGAAATTGCACATCAAATGTCGATCCCAGAATCAGACATTCAAACGCTCGAAACAGCCGCGTTGTTGCATAACATGGGGGCAATTGGATTGCCTGACAACCTGTTGGACAAGCCCTATATCGCGTTGACTTATGCCGAGCGCGTTGAGTTTGATAAGCACCCGTTACGTGCGGCATCCGCATTGATGGCACTTGATCCTATGCTGAAGGTGTCTGAATTGATTCGCCATCATCGCGAGCATTTCAATGGCGCGGGTAATTTATCTGCGGCACAAGGTGATGAGTTGTTGCTGGGTGCACGAATCCTGTTGGTGGCAAGTGATTTTGTGGCGTTGCAGCAAGGGTTGTTTAGCCGTGATAAATTGTCAACAGAACAAGCACTTAATATGATTTCTAGCGGCAGTAATACGCGTTATGATCCTGCCGTGGTCGACGCGTTCCATAAAATGATGTCTCACGTCGGCCACTTCGCACCCGTCGCGCATGAGTTTCAATTGAACTGCTCGCAATTGCGCGAAGGCATGTTGCTGGAGCAAGATGTGCTAACGGCGAATGGGATGTTGTTGTTGCTGAAAGGTACCACCCTCAGTGCACACCACCTCCGTGAGCTACGGGAATATGAGCAGTCATCGGGTGAGCATCTTTCGCTCTATACGCACACGATCTAGCAGCTTGCTAGTCAGGCAAATCCAACAACGCCGAGATAAAGTCTTCCGCAACAAAGGGACGCAAGTCATCCAGCCCTTCTCCCACACCGATAAAGCGCACGGGAATGGGGTGAGCGTGGGCGATGGCGGCGATCACGCCCCCTTTGGCGGTGCCATCTAACTTGGTCAAAATTAACCCTGTGACACCCAGCGCGGCATCAAAAGCTTTGACTTGACTGAGGGCGTTTTGCCCCGTGTTGGCATCCAGTACCAGCAAGACTTCATGCGGCGCGTCGGGTAATACTTTGCCAATGACGCGCTTCACTTTTTTGATTTCTTCCATCAAATGCGCTTGGGTTGCCAATCGTCCTGCGGTATCCGCCAATACCACGTCGATTTTACGTGCTTGGGCGGCTTGAATGGCATCGTAAATCACGGCCGCCGCATCGCCACTTTGCTGTGCAATGACGGTCACATTGTTACGTTCGCCCCAAGTCATCAGTTGCTCACGTGCCGCAGCACGGAAGGTGTCACCTGCAGCCAACAATACCGACAATCCTTGCGACTGAAAGTATTTCGCCAATTTGCCGATAGAAGTGGTCTTGCCTGCACCATTCACCCCCGTCATCATAATGACAAAAGGTTGATGGGTATTGGCGTGTAGCGGTTGTGCTAATGGGCTGAGTAATTTTAACAAGCACTCCGCGAGTGCTTCTTTCATTTGCCCTGCTTCGTGCAGTTTGTGCAGTTTGACGTAGCGGCGTAAATCCGCCAACAGTGCATTAGTCGCATCCATGCCCACGTCGGCAGTAATCAAAATCGTTTCTAATTCTTCATACAAATCATCGTCAATTTTGCCGCCGCGACTGAATAAATCGGTCAATTGGCTGCTGGTGCGTACCAGCCCTGATTTCAGGCGTGATAGCCAAGAGGACGTTCCTTCGGAGGGGGCCTCTAGTTTGGGTTCAGACTTTTTTTTCTTAAGAAAGCTAAACATTGGAATGTTCCCTGAGTGGTTTAATTATTGTGTGGCGGATTGTATAACACAGCAACCAAACCGCGCCGTGCTGATTGCATTTCACTTGTCATATAGGCGACATATGACTTACTTGCATCAAGGTACAGGCGGACTTTCGGGTGTTAGATGAGACAATTCCAGCTTCACTTCTTCGATCACTTGCTCAATGAGTTGTAACTTGAGACGCTCAAGATAGGTGGTAATTTTCTGATTCAACAGATTTTCTAAGTGGTCTTCCAGTCGCTCAACCAATTGCTGATAGGCTTCTTCGCTGAGACTCACCGTCGGTGTGATGGATTCAGGCACTACTTGATGCTCCACCAGCGTGGTTGCCACGATGTCAGGGACTTGGATGATATCTGTGAGTACTGGGAGATCTTCGCTGTCATCGAGCACGACAGGATCGTTTAGCACGGGTAGAAATGACAAATCATTTGCGTCTTCGGGCGTACTCATTTACTTGCCCCTTTACTTAAGTCGGTGTTGCTCAGTTCATAACCTCGATCACGATAAAATTTGTAGCGAATTCGACCCAGATTAATGTCATCTTCATCCGTGCCAACCAACTCAATCATCCGTTCAAAGCGACTGAAAAAAGGAACGGGATCGGGATGTAAGCTGATGAGTAATTGATGTCCAAGTAACGGGGCATCGCCGTGATGAAGCAAGACGGGTGTTTGCTCCGCGAGCGCATCATCGCTGCGACAATGGGGCGTAAATGATACAGGTGGATAACGCCACAATAGCTGGTCCAATGTCTCCAACATGGTTTCATTTGGGACGCTAATGACCGTGCGGATGCCGTTTTGCATTGCCTTATTGCTCAACTGGCACACGGTGTGCAGTTTGTTGGGTAAGCCCGTGTAAAAATCGACTTTGGTCATGGGGTGTGTTTTGGAATGTGGTGCGATAAATTCATCGTGCGCGAGCGAGGGTGGGCATTGTCTCAATTTTGAATCATTTTGTACGAATTTATCGTACACACAACATCAATAGGCATCGCTTGCGCTCAATCCAACCTATGAGCAGTCGCCGCCGCCTTTTTTCTTGCAATAAAACCAATAAATGCAGCAAGCACATACGATATAACAATCGCACAAGCACCAAATATCAGAATTATTATCGTGTGAGCTGAGCACCAATTTCCATCAGAAAAAGAAAATGCTATTAGGAGAAACCAAAGAATCACTTCCACAATTGAGGTCATGGATATTGCACTTGGTTTCTTCCCACCTTCTTTTTGCCATGCTTGAAAACGCCTTTCTACAATGTAGGGCGTGATTACATTCCACAGCAACTTAAGCAAAAACAGCGTTGTTAAAATTAGCAATAGTGCGTTCATCATCGTTTTAAAACCCGTTGTTCCATGCTTCCCCTAAACGCCTCACCAGCGCGTTGGGTTGAACGTCGTGAAGCCCACGTTCACCGCGCAACGGGGTATCACTTGTTGGGCTTCGCTGATGCTCAACCCAATCTACAAACTACTTCACTTGTTGCATTAAATACTGGGTCAATAATGGCACGGGACGACCTGTTGCCCCTTTGTCTTTACCCGATTTCCATGCGGTGCCCGCGATGTCCAAATGCGCCCAACGATATTCTTTGGTAAAGCGCGACAAGAAACAGGCTGCCGTGATGCTGCCACCCGCGCGTCCGCCGATGTTTTGCATATCGGCAAAGTTGCTGTCCAAAAGCGGTTGATACTCTTCCCACAACGGCATTTGCCATGCACGATCTTGCGTGTATTGCCCCGCTGCCAACAGCTCTTGCGCCAAGTCGTCTTGGTTGCTGAACAAACCTGTTGCAACATGCCCCAAGGCAATGACGCACGCGCCTGTCAGCGTGGCCACATCAATCACGGTTGATGGTTCAAAGCGTGCTGCATAGGTCAGCGCATCGCATAAAACTAAGCGGCCTTCCGCATCGGTATTCAGTATTTCGATACTTTGCCCAGACATGCTGGTCACGATGTCACCTGGTTTGCTGGCGGAGCCATCAGGTAAATTTTCGCAACTTGGAATGACGACCACCACATTCAACTTCAAACCCATTTCCGCAATCGCACGCACGGTGCCCAAGACACTGGCCGCGCCGCACATGTCGTACTTCATTTCGTCCATTTCTGCGCCTGGCTTCAACGAAATGCCGCCTGAATCAAAGGTAATGCCTTTGCCGACCAACACGATAGGTTTTTGTTTTTTCTCACCGCCATGGTAAGACAGGGTAATCAGTTTAGCGGGTTGACGGCTGCCGCGTGTGACGGACAACAGCGAGTGCATACCCAGCTTTTCCATGTCTTTTTCTTCCAACACCTCGACATCCAACTTGTAGGTCTTGGCAATCGACTTAGCTTGATCCGCCAAGTAAGTTGGGGTGCAAATGTTGCCTGGCAAATTGCCCAAGTCTTTGGTTAATTTCATGCCATGCGCCACGGCAATCGATTGCGCCAAGGTTGCTTTGGCTGGTGCTTCTGGTTTTTCTGCGCAGGCTATCAATACCTTACGTAAGGTTGGGGCATCGGCAGGTTTGCTCTTCAGATGGTCACAACGATAAGCCGATTCCGCACCGATCAACACGGTTTGGGTGACTTTCCACGCTTCGTCACGGTCATTCACGGCTAAGTCGGTTAGATACAGTGCCGCCTCTTTGCTATTGCTTTTGTGCAAGACGGCAAAAACAGCGCGGAGTACATCGACAAATTGCGTTGCGGCAAACGCCGAGCTTTTACCCAGACCCACCAACAACACGCGCTCCGCCGCACAGCCCGCAACATGAGGCAACAACAAGGTTTGCCCGACCTTCCCTTCCATATCGCCTCGCGCAATTAAATCGCTGAGTTGGTGCTGCATCGCGACATCCAATATCTGCGCCGCAGCTGATAATTTGCCATTCGCATACACGCCCACCACGACACATCCTGTACGTTGCTTGTCCGAACTGCTCTGTTTTATGCTAAATTCCACGCGCTTCTCCTTTTAAATTCGATTTAACTTCGACGTTCAATGTCCGATTATCCGCAAACATCCCCTGTAAAGTCAAAGCCATTGCAAAAAGGCGTTTTTCAGCGCGCCTTAATACGGGAATTTATGAGCAATGGGATGTTGCTGTTCTCGGTATTGTTGGGGATAGTAGTCATCAGTCAGCTGATTCGTTTTCTGGGCGATGCGGTCAGCGGTAAGTTAGCGGTGGATGGGGTGTTAGCCCTGCTCGGCTTTAGTGCCATGAATTACCTGCCTGTGCTGCTATCGCTCAGCTTGTTTCTGTCTATTTTATTGACCTTGTCGCGCAGCTATCGAGATAGCGAAATGGTGGTATGGTTTGGCTCTGGGATTGGGCTGACCTATTGGATACGTCCTGTGATGCTCTATGCGACTCCCGTGGTCGCGGTCATTGGTTTGCTGAGCTTAGTGTTATCACCTTGGGCATTGCAAAAGTCAGACGAATATAAGCAAACGCTAGAAAGTCGCGATGATGTCACGGCAGCTACCCCTGGCATGTTCCGTGAATCTAAACAAGCTAATCGTGTCTACTTTATTGATAAAACTCAAGCGGGCGATAATCGCGTCAGCGGGATTTTTGTGCAGTCTGAGCAGAACAGCAAATTGGGGACGATGGTTGCCAAGCAAGGCGTGCAAGAAACCCATGCGAATGGCGACCGCTTCTTGGTGTTGCTGAATGGGACACGCTACGAGGGCATACCAGGGCAACGTGATTATCGTATTGTGGAATTTGAACGTTATGCCATTCGTATCGACAGCGTGCCACCGAAACAAGTCGAGCCTTACGCACGTACACTTTCAACGCAGGGATTGTGGCAGGATCGTACCCGCACCAATTTAGCGGAATTGGAGTGGAGACTGGGCTTGCCGATCAGTGCAGCAGTCTTGGCATTGTTGGCGATTCCGTTGAGCTATATCAATCCGCGTGCGGGACGTTCTTTGAATTTAGTGACCGCGATGGTGTTGTACATGCTGTACAGCAATATGATTAGCGTGACGAATGCGTGGGTAGGGCAGGGTAAATTATCGCCAGGAATCGGGTTGTGGGGCATACACGCCTTATTGCTGGTGGTGACGGTCGCGTTATTTTATTGGCGTATGTCCCTCATTTCATGGAAACGGATCTTTAAACAATGAATTTACTGACGCGTTATTTGGGGCGAGAAATTTATGCCAGCATTGCGTTGGTATTTACCGCACTCATCCTGTTATTCGCTTTCTTGGATTTGATCCATGAAATGAATGTGATGCAAGGGAAGTACGGCTTAGGATATGTGCTGTTGTTTGTGGTACTCACCATCCCAGGCCATGTGTATGAACTTTTCCCTGTGGCGGTATTGATCGGCACTATCGTTGCCTTGGTTCACCTCTCTGCCAATTCTGAATTGACGGTCTATCGAGCTTCAGGGGCATCGTTGTTCGATATGCTGATCGCGTTGTTTAAAATTGGATTGCCACTCGTGGTGTTAAGTTTTGTCTGCGGCGAACTCGTCGCCCCGCCCAGTGAACGCATGGCACAAAAATTAAGGCTCAAAGCCCAAAACACCCTTGTTTCGGTGCAAACGTTTCGCTCTGGCGTGTGGGTTAAAGACGAGCAAAGCTTTGTGAATATCAAAAACGTGTTACCTGAAAATCGCCTGCAAGATATCTCCATTTATCAGTTCGACACAAGCTATCATCTCAACAAAATTATCAATGCCAAAGAAGGAAAATTCGTCAAGCTTGGGGTATGGACACTTTCAGGTGTGAGAGAAACACACTTTAGTAGATTGGGTGTGATCACACGTAGCAGTGTCAGTGAGACATGGCATTCCGCCATCAATCCCAGCATACTCAGTGTGCTACTGGTTGTGCCTGAACAAATGTCCGCCAGCGATTTACGCGAATACGCCAGCCATCTACGCGACAACCATCAGCAAAGCGCGCGCTATGAAATTGCGATGTGGAATAAGTTGGTTTACCCGTTTGCCGTGTTGGTGATGATGGTGTTAGCTTTACCTTTTGCGGGACATCAACATCGTAGCGGCGGCATAAGCACCAAAATCTTCCTTGGCATCGTGCTGGGCTTGGCGTTCCACTTTATTGGTCGTTTATTCGCCAGCATCGGCGCACTCAACAATTGGCAACCTTTCCTTAGTGCCACGGCAATGACAGGGTTATTCTTGCTGTTTGGATTGGGGATGCTGTGGTGGACTGAAAGACGTTAGTAGGCTTTAGCTGCTTCAATACCGCAATGGTCAAGCTATCCGTCAATTGTGATGTTTCCAAGTATCAATCCCTCCAAATTTCAAATGAGGAAATTCTACTCATTACTCACACTATTTTACGAGTTTTACCACTAAGCTTAATCAAGAAGGGATGTAGATATTGAGCGTACTGTATCATTTACGATACTCAAATTCCGCGCGGAGGTGCTCTTTTTTTACCGATCTTCGTATAACTGAACCAGTTGGCGAGACAAATTAGCTGAGTTTTTTTGGAAATCGCTATTGTGATTAAAGCACTGCATGACTTCTTTGTGCTTTCCCTCCAAACTCAATTGCAGAATCTGGCTAGCCTGCTGATGAAAACTGCGATGTGTTTCTAACAACTCAACAAATTCAGGTGAGTCATGCAGCTTCTCATTTTGATACAACCATTTACCAAGTGCACATTGATTGTCTTGCCTGATGACCTGACAGTCAAAGCTCTCACTATTCGTCATGGAACCACTCAGGGTTGATCGCCCGTGAATTGCGGAGGTTAGGTAACGCTGAAAACTGCTTTTCCACTGAGTGTGTGCATCAATTGCATATTGCAATTCAGCAAAACTAATTCGCTTCTTCTGATTATTGATTCGAACTTTATTGAAAACATAGACAATGGCGGATGTTGCAAGCACAAAAATAACAAAATTACTCCACGAAATAAATAACATAGCCTATATTTTCCAAACGATCAATTGTTCATTATAACTAGCTATATCGTTTACATACAAGCAACCTATGCTGGGAGTGCACTATTTTGGATCATCAAATCCAACCCACTCATCAAGCCTCCTCAATACCAACATGGACACATTATTTCTCGCTTTACCTTTAACGGAGGCGCGATGAAATTTTGCAAAATTCACCTCACTGCGGCATTATCAGCACGCTCGCTCATTCTGCCCCTACCATGACCAATTACCTGCCTCTCGTTTTGATTTTATTGACCACTGCGGTACTGGTGGTGGTCGCTTGCCGCGTATTACATTTACCCGTGATGCTCGGCTACATCATCGTGGGTATTTTGATTGGACCTTACGCGCTGGCATGGATACCCGATGAACCTGGCACACGTCATTTGGCGGAGTTTGGCGTGGTATTTTTGATGTTTAGCATCGGCTTAGAATTTAGCTTAGCGCGCTTAATGGCGATGAAACGCACGGTATTTGGCTTAGGCGGCGCACAAGTCATCGTCACGATAGGCTGCATCATGGCGGGCGGACTCCTCTTTGGTCTGGACTGGCGTTCTGGCTTGGCGTTAGGGGGCGTATTGGCGATGTCCTCCACCGCCATTGTCAGCAAAATGTTGGTGGAGCGCGCCGAACTCAATATGCCTTACGGGCAACAAATGATGGGGGTGTTGCTGTTTCAAGACTTGGCGGTTGTGCCATTGCTCATCATCATTCCCGCTTTAGCCGCCAACACGGGCGATTTATCAGCTACCTTGGCGTATGCCACGTTAAAAGCCATCGGCGTATTGCTGGTGTTACTGGTCTTTGGACAACGCGTGATGCGTCGCTGGTTTCATATCGTTGCCACCCAAAAGTCATCGGAATTATTCATCTTGAATGTATTGCTGATTACCTTGGGCTTAGCGTATCTCACCGAGTTGGCGGGCTTGTCCATGGCGTTAGGGGCTTTTGTGGCAGGGATGTTGATTTCCGAAACGGAGTATCGCTTTCAAGTGGAAGAGGACATCAAGCCTTTCCGCGATGTCTTGCTGGGCTTGTTTTTCGTCACCATCGGCATGAAGCTCAATTTGGGCAGCGTCGCACACGATTTTGGCTGGATTATTTTAGCCTTATGCCTCTTGATTATACTCAAGGCATTGGTGATCGCGATGTTGGCACGCGCCTTTGAAGGAGACTGGGGGGTTGCCTTGCGCAGCGGAATAGGCTTGGCGCAGGCGGGTGAATTTGGTTTTGTGTTGCTGACCTTGACCGACGAGGCGCATTTACTCCATTCAGCCATATTACAAATTGTGCTGGCGGCCATGTTGCTGTCTATGCTGGCGGCTCCCTTTTTGATACAACATGCAGAAGCCATCGCGCGTCGTTTCTCCGCCGCAGAGTGGACCAACCGAGCCGTGCAACTCCACCAAATTGCTATACAGAGCATGATGAATACAGGGCACATCATCGTGTGCGGTTATGGGCGTAGTGGTAGCAATTTAGTCGGTTTTTTAGAACAAGAAGACTTGAGTTTTATCGCGCTGGATTTAGATCCCCGCCATGTTCGCGACGGTCTCGCCGCACATAAAAACGTGGTGTACGGCAACGCCGCTAAGCGCGAAGTGTTGATGGCAGCGGGGTTGATGCGCGCCAAAACATTGGTTATTACCTACAAAGATCAACACTCCTCGTTAGCCATTTTGTGCCACGTACAAGAATTACGACCCGACTTACCCGTGGTGGTACGTACCAACGACAATACCCACGTGGAAGCACTCAAACAAGCAGGTGCGGCAGAAGTCGTGGCAGAAATCATAGAAGGCAGTGTGATGTTGGCATCACAAGCTTTACTGATGGCGGGCGTGCCGCTACATCGCGTGATACACCAAATCCAATCCAGTCGCGCACGACGTTATGCCGTCTTCAGTGGATTCTTTAATATGACCAGTCAAGTCAATGAGGTGCTGGATCACACTCAGCCTCGCTTTACGAGCATCCTTTTAAAAAGTGGGCACGCCGCTGTCGGTCAGAAACTGGGTGAACTGAATCTACATGCGCTGAATATCGAAGTGAATGGCATTCGTCGTCCTCAACAGCTTGATGCACAACCCACCGCAGACTTACACTTGAGAGTAGGAGATGTGTTAGTACTACTTGGCACGCCTGACGCACTCAAACAAGCAGAAAAACTGCTGCAAGACGGTGAATTTGAAAGCTAGGGAAACGCTGATTAAATCTTCCGATCGTGGTGAGCTTGTCGAACCATGAGCGGAAGATTTAATAAAATCAATAAATTAAATCCGTTCACCCTTCGACAAGCTCAGGGCGAACGGATTTAATCAGTGCTTCCCTAGTGTTTCCGCCAGATTCCGTTAATCGCGGCGGCTTTTTTACTTTCCCCCATCGGCGTAGCTTGGTAAAAATCTAACAAGGTGCGTAGCACATTGTAATGGTTTATTTTTTGATCACTTATTCCTGTTTGAACCATCGGCCCAACCAATAGCGTAACGATGTGATTCTCCTGATGATAATCATCTTCATCCCATGTCAGAATCAACAGGCTATTATGTTTGAATGCCCATTCCACATACGGGTCAATGTGGGTTTTTAGCCACGCATCGGCGGTTTCAAATGAACCATCGTGCATGTCGTGATCTTGGTTCGGCACCACCAACGACACGGTCGGTAGCGTGGCAAAGTCCTGTGGAAAATCTGCAAAACGTTGGTTCAACTCCGCCGATACCCGCGCCCCTTGCCAATTGACAATCGGATTATGCTTGCGGCGATATGCGCCATCCGCACACACCGTATCGCCGACTTGCGGCAACCCGTCTGCATAACTCACGAAAGTCACGCCCTTATCCAGCAAAGCACTCGCTAAATTGTCTGTTTTAAGCACAAAAGGCAAGCACTCATTGGTGGTAATGCCTTGTGTGCTGCCCGAAAAGAATGCCAAATAATTGGGCTGACTGGGGTGGGACGTGCCAAATGACTGGGTAAACAGCATTCCGCGCTTCGCCAAAGCATGAATATAGGAGTGACTATTCTTGCTATCCATAATTTGGCTATAGCCACGATTTTCCTCAATTACCACCACGACATGATCGGGGCGGGGCAAGGCTTCGGCGTGCGTCAATGTTACTGAAAGCAACAAAGCAAGCGTGCAGCAGGTGCGCATAAACATGGGATTTCCTTTTGAGTGAGTTAATGCGGGATGTCCAATTGTAGCACTGGGATGAGGTATCTTTGGGCGACGCACGACAGTGAGCGACCTTGTGCGAACAAGGGGGGAGCTAGTTCAACGACGCATGCTGCGCAATATATTGCGCAGTCACCCTGTCCATCATACCGACATGTTGGGTAAACCACTGCGTTAAAGCGACCTCGAAAAACTCCCGCAGCACAACGACATCCTGCGTTTGTTGCCACGCACTGACTTGTTGAGCCAGTATCGCCAATACTCGATCATGCTCCATTTTGTGCATGGGGTAAGGGGGAAATTGCGCAGCCTGCATCGCTTGCTCCTCCTCCGTAAAGTGGTGCTGAGTGTGCTGAAATAGTTGACTTAACGCCACTTCGATAGCCTCATCAGCACCATCCTGGGCGAGCAAACTCAAAACGTGATCGTGCATGGTTACGAATTCGGCATGATCGCGATTCATAAAATCCAAAGCAACTTGAGGGTAGGTCAGCATCGTCGTCAGGTGATAAAGAGAAGCAAGTGATTTAACCCGTTTTTCACCACATGGTCGAATGAAAAACGGTCATAGCGCGACGAAACGAAGTACATTCGCCTAATAAGTACCTGATTGTAAATTGTTGTGGATAAGTCGTTAAGCTGTTAGTCGTCGTTAGTCGTTAGTTTTTAATTGGCAGGGAGCGGATACACAATTAAATCTACAACTTGTACGTGCTGACGCTATCACGCAAACGATCCGCCACTTTGCTGATACCAGCCGAGGATTCTTTGCTTTGTTGCGCGCTGCTGACAAACTGTATCGTCACATTGTTGATGTCTTTCATCGCGTTGGATACTTGCTCCAAACCAAGAAATTGCTGCTTCACAACTGCTGAGATTTGCTGGCTGTACACGGCGGTTTCACGAACCACTTCATTCAGTTGACGCATCACATCACCACTGCGCTGCACCGACAACATACCCGCATCTACACCTTTGCTGCCTTCTTCAGTCGCCATGACCGCACGATCCGTGGCGTGGCGAATGTCCTGCAGGATCTTTTGCACTTGCGCGGTAGATTGTTGCGATTGCTCCGCCAATTCGCGCACTTCCGCTGCCACCACGGCAAAGCCTTTACCTGCTTCGCCTGCCTTGGCGGCTTCAATCGAAGCATTCAGTGCCAGCATCTTGGACTGTTGCGCCAAATTGGTCACCACGCCTGTGATTTCGCCAATTTGCTGAATCTGTTCGCTCAGTGCCAAAATCGTCTGCGCGATGCCTTCCATGCGATGCAATATCCCCGCCATCCCTGCAATAGCTTGTTCTACCGCCACCCCACCCAGCTCGCTTTCGCGCCGACTACGCTCAGCCGTTTCGCCTAGCATCTTCACCCGCTCCATCGCTTGTGCTGCCATGCCTTTGATTTGATCTAACGCTGCCGTGGTTTCATTCACCGCAGCGGCTTGCTCCGATGCGCCAGAGGATTGACTGATAATCGAATGCTGCAACTCAGCCAGTGCGCTATAAATGGAATTGATGCCCTCGGTCGTGCTTGAGGCAACCACGGCTAAGCTCTCAGTCATGGTATTGAGATTTTCACCCAGACGCGCGAGATCTTCATCCCCCACAATATCCAAACGACGACTCAAATCTCCTGAAGCCACCTTCTCAATATGCTCGCTGATGGTGGCGAGCTGTTCACGAAGTAATTTGACTTTACGCGCTTCTGCCAATTTCTCACGCGCATCACGCTGATAGCTGTCATCCAAGTTATGTGACATGCGGTTGAAAGCCTCCGCCAATTCGCCAAATTCATCCCCTGAAGCAACTTCAATTTGCTGACTGAAATTTTGAGTATGCTCGACCTCTTCAATCGCCCGTTGCAAGTATTTCAGCGGATACACAATCACACGATTTTGCCAGTGCAAATACAACCAGATCGAAATCACACTTAACAGCAGCAACATGCCTAATTGCTCGGCAAACATCGTCCACATCGGTTCCAGCACTTCGCTAGATTCTTGCTCTACCACTATCGTCCAGCGCGAATCGTAGAAAGGCATAGAAGCACCCAGCATGGCTTTACCATTTACCCCTGTATAAAACCCCATCGTCTCGCGGCACCCTGTCGTGCATTTGGCATTGGTCAGATACACGCCACTGCTACTACAAATCACACCTGCTTGTTGTATCGTAGCGCGCCAAGGGGCTTCGCTACCTTGCCCCTTGAGGAATTGATCGGGTCGCGCGCGTGACTCGGTGATAAGCAGATTGTCTTTGTTTACCAGATAATAATCGAAAGTTTTACCCACGCCCGCTAGGTAAAATGCACCCATATCCCCCGCTAGATTGCCAATTTCACCATTTACAATATTGGTCAACATACGCGCATCTGCATGTACGTACACCGTACCACCCTCCCCCCCGCCCTCTTGTGGGAGAGAAGATACTTGTGCCGCAAAAGTGATAATCGGCGCATCTTCGTCGTAGTATGGATCAGAGTAGCCAGACTTAAGATCAATGTCGTGATTCCATACTCGCCCCTCGCGCTTGGGGTCGGATGAGAAACGAATGACACCACCTTGCACATAATCAATGGCGTGATACACCGTCCAAGTGGGGATCTTGCGTTTGCCTGCGTTAATGTCTTCTTTGAAAGGATGTTCTTCGAGCTTGAATACATCCGTTGCCACGACACTGGCGAATTGACCGCGTACCACATTGGCATCGGCATGTTCCACCAGATTCGCCATCTGGCGCGCCAGCTTCTCATTTTGGTCAATAAAGCGGATCACCCCTTGCTGCTTGGCATCGACGAAGTTCATCAGCCCGTTTAAGGAGGTGGTGACATTCAGCCAGTAACTTTGATAGGCAAAATAGGCAAACCCTAGCATCAGCGATAGACTAAATACCAGCGCAGGTAGCAAAAATATTTTCCACTTGATACTAAGTGTGCGAAATTTATTGACCATTTGGATGCTCGATCCTAAGTGAAATACGGAAAAAAGTTAGTCTGATTTTACTGCATAAAAATTACAATTAGATTATATATGACTAACTAATTTATGCAGCATATACAGTGGCTAAAATGATGAATCGCAATTTTTAGCATAATTCCTGAGCGACAACCAACACAATATATTGATTTAATTAAAAAAGCGGACTGCCTATGACAATCCGCCTTTTTTCAGCCTATTAGATCTGATTCAATTAGAAGCTGAAAACAAGCCCTGCTGACAACAAGGAAAGCCCTGTTTTAGTGCCACCACCGACTTCGGTCACCTGACCCAGACCTTCATATTGAGCACGCAAAGCGATTGCAGGTGTGAAACTGTATTGCGCACCAATGCCATATGCCAAGGTTGTGCTGGATTGACTACCTAGGTTTGCAGTCCATCCGCCTACGGCACCACTTAACTTCATGGTCGTATTTGCGATTCCCAATTTGCCTGTCAAAGCAAATTCTTTGGTCAACGGCATGGTTCCAACAACAGCAAGTTGTAAACCACTCGCAGCTTGTTTCGCGCTCACAACGCCGTTTGATGCTTTGGCAGCACCGTAATCACCATAGCTCGCTTCAAAAGCGATGTTTTGGCTGAATTGATAGCCAAGCGCGCCACGAACGGCGGTGTCTGTTTTAGTGCAAGAGATGCCCGCAGTTATGCCTGCGCAGCCATTTGATTGATCGGATTGTCCTAGGTCAATAGCCGCATAGAAACCACCATCTGCCGCCATTGCGCTGCTTGCCATGCCAACCAGTAATGTTGCCACCAGTGCTGAGTATTGAAATTTTTTCATTGCTATTCCTTCCACGTTAATATCGAACGATCACTTGCAATTTTTCTTGCTGCGAATCAAAAATTCGCCGACTATTCTGACAGATTACCGCAAGCCATGCCAAAAATAGTGTTTTTTACCAGATGGAATAGGATTTATATTGTTCAATTTTTTGAATTCACCCAGCCAGTGTATGCCGTGACTGAGGCAAAAGTATTGCCATTTTCACCATGCGGGGGGTTTACAAGCTCACAGCCACCTATGCAGGACTCCCCACCACCTGCTTCACTTTATCCAATAAATCATCCACATAGGTAAATACCACTGGCACGACAAACAAACTCAGCAGCGTGGAGGTAATCAGCCCACCGATGACCGAGGTTGCCATGGGCATACGGAAACTAGGATCAGCTCCCAGTCCCATGGCAATCGGCAACATGCCCGCGCCCATGGCGATGGTGGTCATAATGATGGGGCGGGCGCGTTTGTTGCAGGCATCGACTAAGGCATCAAAGCGGTTAAGACCAAAGTCGCGCCGCGCCATAATGGCGTATTCCACCAGTAGAATGGAGTTTTTGGTGACAATCCCCATCAGCATCAATAAGCCAATCAGCGACGGCATGGAGAAGCTGCTGCCTGTGACAAGCAGAGCAATGAACGCGCCGCCGATGGATAATGGCAAAGCTGCCAAAATCGTGACGGGTTGCAAAAAGTCCTTAAATAACATCACCAACACCACATACACGCACATCACACCAGTCAGCATTGCCATCCCGAAGCTGCCGAACAACTCCTTCATCCGTTCTGCGTCACCCGATTCGGCTCGCTTCACACTGGGAGGCAGAGTATTTAAGCTGGGTAATTTATCAACTTCCGCAAACACATCGCCCAATTGCCGCCCATTGAGTTCCACGTTAATGGTCACATTGCGACTGCGATCCCGTCGGTCAATTTGTGCTGATCCACTGCTCATACGGATGTCAGCGACATTACCAAGCATGACATTCCCTTGTTTGCTGGGTACGGGCAGACGTGCCAACACGCTTAAATCCGTACGCGCTGCGTCAGGCATTTGAATACGAATGGGGATTTGGCGTTGCGGCAAATTGAGTTTTGCCAGTGCAGCACTGTAATCGCCCGCCGTAGCGATACGTACCACGTCGCCCATGCCTTCCGCTGTCACCCCCAAATCCGCCATGCGGGCAAAGTTGGGCGTGATGCTAATTTCGGGGCGAACGAGGCTGGCAGTGGAGGTGACGTTGCCTAAGCCTGGTAAGGTACGCAAATCACGCTCCACGCTACGCACGGTGTCGTTCAACACCTGTGAATCATCGCCCGACAAAATCAGCTGGAATTTTTCGCCTGAATCGCCCGCGCCGACCGTCACCCTCACGCCAGGAATAGCGGCGATCTTTTCGCGCAACACCGCTTCAACTTGGGATTGATTCAACTTGCGCTCACTACGATGTGAGAGGGTTACGTTCATATTCACTTTACGCACATCCACAGCTGCACCTGACGAAAACAAATCGCCGCCACTTCCCCTACCGACCGCTGTAAAGACTTTTTTGACTTCAGGTACTTGCATCAGCATTTTACGTGCCTGCTCAGCCGCCGCCGCAGTTTGCGCCAGCGTAGAGCCAGGTTGCAGCTCCAGCGTTACTTGGGTTAATCCTCGATCCGCGCTGGGCACAAAGCCCTTGGGTAACAATGGAATCAACATCAATGAACCGATGAAAAATGCCACTGCCATGACCGAAGTTTTAAAACGGTTGTGCAGACACCAGCGCACCCACACCAAATAACGGGTCATCAAACGACTGTCACGGTCTTCTTGCACGATGGGTTTCAGCAAATACGCCGCCATCATCGGCGTGAGCAAGCGTGCCACCACCAACGAAGCCATAATCGCTAATGCCGCTGTCCAGCCAAATTGTTTGAAAAATTTCCCTGGGATGCCGCTCATAAACGCGGTGGGCAAAAACACTGATACCAGCGTAAAAGTGGTTGCCACCACCGCCAGCCCGATTTCATTGGTCGCCTCCATCGCCGCTTGATACGGTGACTTACCTTGATGCAAATGGCGCACGATGTTTTCGATTTCCACAATCGCATCATCCACCACAATCCCCACTACCAATGCCAACGACAACAGCGACACGGTGTTAAGGGTAAAGCCAAAATAGTACATCCCGATAAAAGTGGGAATAACCGACAAGGGCAAGGCAGCGGCGGACACCAACGTGGAACGCCAGTCACGTAAAAACCACCACACTACCAAAATTGCCAGCAGCGCGCCTTCGTACAGCAAGTGCATCGAACCGTCGAAGTTTTCCTTCACCACCGCGACATTATTAAACGCTTCGCTGATTTTCACATTGCCGTGCGAAGCGTTAAGTTTATCTACCACAGCCAGCACCGCTTGACCCACTTCGATTTCGCTACTCCCTTTGGAGCGGGTAACTTCAAATGCAATGACAGTCTTGTCGTTCAATAAAGCGAGTGAGCTACGCGTGGCAATAGTGTCGCGCACGTTCGCCAATTGGTCGAGACGATAATGCCGACCATCAGGCAACACAATATTCATTGCCGCCAACTCGGCCGCCGTTTGGACTGTGCCAAGGGTGCGCACCGATTGCTCTGCCCCGCCTATATCTGCACGCCCACCTGAAGATTCTTGTTGTACCCGCTTGATTTGGCGAGAAATATCTGCCATTGACACATTCAAAGCTTGGATTTTAACGGGATCAATGTCAATGTGAATTTCTCGATCCACCCCGCCAATACGCGATACTCTTCCCACTCCTGGGGTCGCCAACAACATTTTGGAGACTTCGTTATCGACATACCAAGAAATGTCCTGCTCATCCAGTTGGTCGGAAGTCACGCTATACGTCAGAATCGGACGACCTGAGGTGTTTGCCTTGGTAATCACGGGTTCCTTCATATTGCTAGGCAAATCGCTGCGGATGCGGCTAATGGCATCACGCACGTCATTAACCGCTTCAGTCGTATCTTTTTCCAGCTTGAACTCAACCGAAATGGTGGCAACGCCATCAGTGATGCGCGTATGCGTATGCTCAACTTGCCCTAAGCTCGCCACGGCATTTTCAATTTTCCGTGCCACTTCGGTTTCCATCTGCACGGGTGCCGCCCCTTCCAAGGTGGCATTGACCGTGACGACGGGCAGCTCAATATCAGGAAAATCCTGCACAATCATAGTGCGGAAGCTGTTTAGCCCAATCAGCGTCAACATCACAAACAGCAAAATAGACGGAATGGGGTTCTTAATCGACCACGCGGAAATATTCATGCTGGACTCCGATTAAACCGAACGCGGCAATAAACAACCGTTTGTGCTGAGTTTATCGAAGCACCCTTCGACCAGCTCAGGGCGGACGACCATGTGAAGCGCAGGGCGAACAGCGGCGTGATGGTCGTCCAAGCGAACCAAATCGCCATCATTCAAAAATCCCGCGCCGCTGGTCACCACAGACATATCCGCTGTGATGCCGCTGAGAATTTCCACTCGATCTTGTTGGCGGCGACCTGTCACGACTTTCAGTTGCATCACGCGGTTGTCTTTGCCCACACGATAAACATAAGCAAAGCCATCGCGCATCACCACCGCGCTTTGTGGCAAGGTCAGGGCATTGGATGTACCCAATTCAAATTCGCCCTGCAAAAATGTGCCCGCTCTTATAGCGGGGTTGGGTGGCAAAGCGACATACACCGCACCATTGCGGGTTTGCGGATCAATCACGGGCGAAATGCGCACCACGTTGGCGGTGAGCGGCTCGCCTTGCGCCAGCAATACTTTCACTTTTTGCCCGACGTGCACTTGTTGCAACGCCGCGTCCGACAATTCGGCGCGCCATTCCAATTTGCCTTGGCGGATCAAGCGGAACATTTCTGCGCCTGCTTGCATCACCGCGCCCACCGTGGCGGTGCGGGCGGAAATCAAGCCATCATCCGATGCAATCACGCGTGTGTAATTCAAACGCAATTTTTCAGCGGCGAGTCGTGCTTCAGCAGATTGCACTTGGGCGCGAGCGGTATCGGCAGCGGTGGATAATTGCAACAACTCCTGCGCACTCATCGCCCCGCTGTCCTTAATACTTTGCGCCCGTTGCAAATGCACGGTGGCTTCAGCAAAACGCGCTTTGGCTTCATCGGCAGCGGCTTGTTGCTGATTCAATGTTGCTTGCGACAACTCATCCGAAAAGCGCGCCAGCACCTGACCTTTTTTCACCGAATCGCCCACATTGACCAACACCTCCGCCAAGCGCAAGCCACCGACTTCCGCACCAATAATTGCCTCCTGCCAAGGCAATACCCCACCACTGGCAGACACGCGGACTTGCCACACTTGGGTTTCAGGCAAGGCGGTCATCACGGTCAAAGCGGGTTTTTGCGCTGTGACGGTGGCGGGTGCTTCGGATTTTTTACCCTTAGCCACCAAAATTGCTCCCGCAACGACAGCCACAACCACCACACCTAACAATATTTTTTTATTCATCTTTTTCTCCTATGCGTTATTTTTTAACGCAAAAACCAGTATGCCGATTACAACAATCACGAAAATCAAGCCTACAAAACTAAAATAGTATGGATTGCTATTCGGCTGAGGCCGCACTTTGCCCAGCGTCAACACGCTCACGACCTTTACGCCAAGGTCATAAAGTAGATACTCAAATAGATATTCAAAAACAACGCCAACAAGCCATTCCATGATTAACATCCTTTATGAAACTCCCCTCGCCCACTTGTGGGAGAGCAACCGTGTTCCGAATCAAGCAAATTTTGCATTCCACGGAGTATTATTTTTCAACATTGAGTTCATGATGGTTAACAACTTTCTCATACAAGCAACGAT
>JAQTYN010000042.1 GCA_028688275.1 Gallionella sp.
TTGTTATCGTTGCTTGTATGAGAAAGTTGTTAACCATCATGAACTCAATGTTGAAAAATAATACTCCGTGGAATGCAAAATTTGCTTGATTCGGAACACGGTTGCTCTCCCACAAGTGGGCGAGGGGTTCACTCAACAAATTCTTGGCAAGGGTTCGCCATGCAGTTGGTCCACCATGCGCCTGCCGCCCAACTTGGTTTGCATCTGCACAAAACAGGCATCATCCGCAATCACTACGCCAATGATTGCGGCATCCCGCGCCAGCGGATGTTCGCGCATCACGCTCAATAACCGCGCGGCATCGGACGGCGCGCAAATCGCCACCAACTTACCTTCATTCGCCACATTCAGCGGGTCTAAGCCCAGAAATTCACAGGCGGCGGCAACTGATTTTTTCACAGGAATCTGCGCTTCTTCCAACACTATGCCCACGCCTGATTGCTGCGCGATTTCGTTTAGCGCACTTGCCAATCCGCCTCGCGTCGGATCACGCATGACCCGAATATCCGCGCCAGTAGCCAACATCGTCGCCACCAAATCATGCAGTGCAGCACTGTCCGAGGTAATTTCAGATTCAAATTGCAAGCCTGCGCGTTGCGACATAATCGCCATGCCGTGATCGCCTAACGTGCCCGACAACAAAATCAAATCCCCCGCCCGCGCTTGATCGCCTGCAGGAGATAACTCCCCTCGCCCGCTCGCAGAAGCTGCATCCTCCCCTCGTACGTTTACTGGAGTGCCACACTCCCCTCGCCCGTTTACGGGAGAGGGGCTGGGGGAGAGGGTTGCCACATACCCCACGCCCGTGGTGGTGATATACACCCCATCACCTTTGCCACGCTCCACCACTTTGGTATCACCTGTAACAATCAACACCCCCGCTGCCTGTGCCGCGCGCGCCATAGACTGCACGATACGTTGCAAGTCGGCTAACGGCAGTCCTTCTTCTAAAATAAAGCCCGCTGACAACCACAACGGAGTCGCCCCCATCATGGCAAGGTCATTCACCGTGCCATGCACAGCCAAACTGCCGATGTCCCCACCCGCAAAAAACAGCGGCGACACCACATGACCATCGGTGGACATCACCAGCCGACTACCTGCGGGCGGCAAGGGCAACACCGCGCCATCATTGCCTTGCCGCAAATAGTCGTTGTCAAACGCTGCGGCAAACAAGGTCGTAATCAACTGCGCCGAAGCGCGCCCGCCGCTGCCGTGGCTCATTTCCACTCGCCCATGTTTGAAATCCAAGGGGCGGACATAAACGGATTTTGCAGCAGTCATGCGAACTCCTTGTGGGAAATAGTTATGAATTGATTGATAAGGTGTTGCGTTAGTTGCTAGTTGAGATCACATCCATATGAATACATTCAAAAATCATGCCTACACTGCGCTTATACACACCCTACCAACTATCAACCAACCGCGAACTATTCAGGCTCAAAAAATTTTATCCGATTGCGCCCTGCTTCTTTGGCTTGATACATGGCGATGTCAGCCCACTTGAGAATATCTTCCTGTGTCGCTTCGTGACCCAAGAACAGCACCACGCCAATACTCGAGGTACAATGATGCTCAACCGTGGCCTTCGCTACTTCCATCTGATTGCGGATCAAGAAATAGGGTTCTGCCAAGGTAGCCCGAATTTTTTCTGCAACAACCGCAACTTGTGAGCGTGCTTGTTCTTGATCCGCATCCAATTCTCCTATCATCACCACAAACTCATCGCCACCGAAACGTGCCACGGTATCCGTTTCACGCACGCAACCCGTAATGCGATGTGCCACCTCAATCAGCAGCAAATCGCCTACATCATGCCCATAAGTATCATTCAGCGGTTTGAAATTATCTAAATCAAGAAACATCACTGCGCCATAACACTGGCTACGTTTACCCGCAGCCATTGCCTGCCCTAAGCGTTCAGTCATCAATCGTCGATTGGCCAGTTCGGTCAATGTGTCATAAAAGGCTAATTTCCGAATTTTATGTTCACTTTCGCGCAAAGCTCGGGTGATTTTCTCGTTTTCCCGCAAGGCGGCTTCCAGCTCATCGGTGCGACGACGCACCTGCTCTTCTAGGGTGATAGCGGTCTGAAACAAGCTAAAATCTGAGCCTTGCAAGCTTGAATTGCGTTCAGCACGATTCATCAATGCCTGAATCATTTTATTCAAACGCAAAATCTCTTGTTGCAAATGTTGCTTGTCCGCATCAATCGGCACTTCATCTACCACGGTTTTATTCACAGACTTCCCCTTGCGCAGGCACTGGCATCGTACCAATGGCAATACCCGTGAGGGTCTGATTGACATGTATGCCGTGGAATTGCTCTCCAAAACTGCTGAAACCCACGGCGTTATTGCGCTGAAAAACGTCCCCGACGCGGTCTTTCAAACCGTTTGCTGTGACTTCCAAATTGCGCAGCACGCAATCGCAAGCCAGAATAAGTTGGGGCTGCCCCATTTCAGCACGAATATTATCGAAAGTCTGCTCTAACCCTTGCACCAGATTCACACCATGCGCCACCCTAAACACTAAGCCCTCTTCAATGGCACAAAAGAAAGTTAGGCTGCCATCAGGATTCGCTTTCTGGATGGAACGTACATAATCTGTACCGTCAATCATCACGACCACGGGCGAAGCCGCAAATCGCTTGGGATTGAGTTCATGCTCAGCCACGCCAACCAAGCGCGCGTATTCAGCGGCAGCGGGCAATCCGTTGATTTCCTTAACGATACGCTTGGGGGCATCCGCTTCTGTGACGACCAGCCGTTCATCGCTCGCCACAAAATGCTGGGTCTTGAATATGGTAAAAGGTAGGGAAGTGTGTGCCAGCACGAGCATGGCACTATTGGATAGAAAACGCCCCTCACTATAAACACAGGTTTGCGTAAATTGCAAACTGCCGCTAGCCGAGCCACCAAACAACACCATTTTACCCAACGCATGTTGCAAGGCATGTGCCACAGGTTCCTCGCGCACGGACAAACCATCAATCAGGAGTAGCGCAAAACTGTTATCTGGACTTACCTCAGGTGCTTTACTTTCAAGACGCTGCAACAAGGTTTGCGCAAAGTCATATCCCTGAGTGAGTTCAAATTTGTCCAAATGATTTAACAATCCACTGACAGCGACAAAACGCCCCGCTGCAAAACTTGCCCCCGATAGGCTATGCTGGCGATAGCCGAGCGGCCCGATTTCCCCCGCAGCGGTGCAACCCACCACTTGAACCCCCACAAACAAACGGTTTATTTCGGCAGCCAATACATCAAGGTCATATTCACTGGAACAAAAGAAGATCACCAACTCCATATCGGGCTGTGAAACCGCAGCATGGAATTCATATACTGCCTGACGCGCATCTGTTGCACACGATTGCGCCCTACGAATACCCTGCTCATCCATCATTACCCCCGTATTTTGCATAAAACCTAACACACATCGTTGTCGAACGATTTCTGAATCTATTCTAAATCATGGGCAATAGCAAACTATCCAAATAGCGCACAGCACAAGCGGTATGAACGGCATCAAACCGCACCCCCTCATGTCGTTGGGTGCGGCTTGGTGAAGTGGGAGTTTAAGCTGCGCGCCGCCCAGTCCTAAAATAAGCCGTGTTGTCGTAATAGTCGGGATCTTCGTTATCAGCCATCCAGCTGGGTACACCCAATAGTGGCACGGGAGATAAGTCACGGGTATGGCGGCAGTGTTCTGGATCAGATAGATGCTTAGCCAACAACGCATCCAAATGCGATAGACGCTGAACCAGCGGCCAGCCAAAAAATTCTGGTTCCACCGCCAATAGCAGCCCTTGCCCCGTCATGCCAATATAGGGTTGCAACGCTTTCTCGTACAGACCGTGGCCGAAAATATAGAAATCCATCTCCTGCTGCGCGGAGTGTGGTCTCACCTGCTCGCGGTGCTGCCAAAACAGCTCCTTCCATTTGAAGTCGCGCAACAGCCCCGCCAGTTCGATACCTGAAAAATGATTGGCATAAGGCACAATCACGCCTGATTCATCCAACAAGGTATTCACATCCCGCACCGCACCGCGCTGACTGCTTGAGTCCGCCACTTGTATCAACGCCTGATAATGGCGCGCATTGATTGCCGCCTTGGTCAAGGGATACGCCAGCCACACCAGCGCGTTGAGCAGATCGTGCCAGTTATCCGAACGCGTCGGCACTTCGCCCTGCAAATAACAGCGCGGCTCATATTGCCGCTCGAACGGCAACCTGCCGCACTCTTGCGGGACGAAACGAATTTCAGCACCACTCAGGGCTTCAATAGCAGGCCGCCGCGCCGCCAGCAGTGCATTGTAATCCGCCAACGTGGGAAAACCCGCGACGTGGAAGTCAGCGAGTACAGGGTGTAGCGGGGCAAACAAAGGGGATTGCAGCAATGCTGCTCTGTTCCATGCGGGGGTTGGTTTCATCCGCTCAGTTTAACCGAAGTTTTGAGGCAGCAAAAATTGCGAGGGGAAAGCGGCTGTTTGGACGGAATCAAGATGATGATTTTACTATTGATTCCAAGCTATAACATACGGGAACAAACTCAATTCAGCGGGTGCGGAGAAGGTGAGGCTCATTTTGGAATGATAGGTTGAGGTTTGGATAGTTTCTCAAAGATGTTCATCAGTAGGTGAATTTCTGTACTGGGATTCATGCTTGCATCGTTCAACGCATCAGCAAGCACTTTTGCAGAATTTTGGCGTGCAGCGGGAAATTTATCGAAAAGCAAATCGAAAAGGTTCGCTTTGTCTCCCTTGTCGTAATCTTCCATATTGGGCTTTTTGCTCAAGGCTTTTGTAATCGACTCTTCACCCTTGGTACTATAAGGTTTTCGCGTATAGCCAAAATGAAGCAGCAACCAAAACTCAAAACAGGGATAAGAAGAAATAACTTCGACTTTTTTGGTTTTCTTGGCATGTTGAATGGCACCCTCAAGCGCATCGCGCATATCCCAATCAATGACACAATAAATTTTGTCAAACTTAGCTTGACGCGAAACTGCTTTCTCAACTATCCCTTTGGGGTCTGTCTTCCCGCAATGCTCAATGGTTAAGGTTTCGCGATGAATGCGAAAGCAATGGCTACGAGCCGCATCCTCAAAGTATTTCAATCCTGATTTGCTATCTTCGCAAAGCAGCAAGACTTTCGGTTGCGGCAGAAAGCGAGGTTGACGTGACTTGGGCGTAAATGCCATTTTGGATTTCCTAACGAATAAACGGAAGTCCGCGATAGCGTCCTTCGTAATAGCGTTTTTCCAAGTCTTCACCTTCACGCCCCTCAAAATCGTGGATAGAACGCAGTTGCGTCGCACCATTTTCATCGCGCTCGGCGAGCCAAAACTGGTCTCGGCGCAGTAGTTTGGTGTCCATGAGGTGAGTATCATGAGTAGTAAAAATGAGTTGCGTAAACTGTTCTGCCTCAAGGTGTTTTTTGATTAAACTGGCGACAATATTGGGGTGCAAGCTACTATCTAGTTCATCTACAACCAATACTTGTGATGCTGCTCGTGATGTTGCAGACCACACCATCATTGTCCAAGGAAGCCAAAATCCAATTAGATTTTGCGTTCCTTTGGATTCTTCACTAAGCTCAAATAAGGCTTCACCCAATGCTGTTTTGTGAGTAAAAACAGTCTTATGCTCCATACTTGAAGACTTTGCTTGTTCTAAAGTATTAATGGGGGATTCTGAGCCAAGTTCAGCGGTCTGTATGGTTGGTTCAAATTGAATATCTGCCACCGGAACATCAATCTGTTGTAGGAATAAAGCTATTTCACTCGCAAATTCAGGACTTTGCTTAGCTAATCTTTGAGCTACAGTAGTAAAAGGACTCATATCTTCCCCAACAACAAACACTCCAGATGCTAACCATTTAAAGGGCTTTTTAAGTTGGTTCATATTGTCACTGCTGTTTGCAACCGCTTGCACAATAAACAAGGTTTTAGAATTGGTGAGTTTTTGCCAAACCATATGCAAAGCCGTTTCACCCTCTAGTGTTTTCCCCATAGTATATTGCTCACTTGCGGCATCGTTAATTCGCTCATACAACAAAGTTTCTTTGCCATTAGGGAACGCGGTTAGTCGTTCTTCTACAATCCGTTCCTTGGTCGCCGCTAATTCAAACGAATAACGTTGCCCCGCAGTTACAAAATGCAACTCAATACGGCTGGGTTGTTCCGCCAACAGAGGGTCAAAACGAAAGGGTGAAACGGGAAGCGGGGAGGATTGCGCACTGGGTTGGCGAGTGGCGAATTCGTTAGCCAACTTGAGGGCCTTAATCAAATTGCTTTTGCCTGATGCGTTTGCGCCGTAGATGGCAGCAACTTTCAGCAAGTCAGGTAATTTTTCACCTCGCACGTCGGGTTTGAAAACATTTTCTTTCTTTCTTAATCTCGGCGCTGCAACCATTGAAAAGGTTTGTTTTTCGCGGAAGGAGAGAAAGTTTTCAACTGAGAATTCAATCAACATACAGAAATCTCGCAAATAATGGACTATAGGAGCAATTATTATGCAGCAAATCCAATTTAAGTGCAGAAAAATTGCATTTAAATGAAAGCCATCATCTACTGAGCAAACCGTCTATAGGTGTAATGCGCGGCGCACGCGCCTTCGGAGGAGACCATGCACGCACCTATGGGGTTGTCGGGCGTACAGACTGTGCCAAACAATTTGCATTCCGATGGACGGGTAGTGCCGCGCAATACGGCAGCACATTCACAGCCTTTTTGATCGGGCACGGCGGTATAAACCAGCTCAGAAAAACGCATTTCCGCATCAAAATCCGTCCATTCTCCCCGTAGGCACAGGCCAGACGCGGGCAAGGTACCCAGCCCACGCCACTCAAATGAAGGGCGAATCACAAATACTTCCGCCACCAGCCGTTGCGCCTTGGCGTTGCCGTGTGCCGTGACCGCACGGGTAAATTCGTTTTCCACCTCGGCGCGTCCCGTATTCACTTGGCGCACCAGCATCAATATCGCTTGCAACAAATCCAGCGGTTCAAAGCCTGCAATCACAATTGGCATGGCAAAATCAGTGGCGAGCTGCTGATAAGGTGCGCTGCCGATCACCGTGGAAACATGGGCGGGACCGACCAGCCCGTGCAATGGCACATCGCCCATTTGGGTCAAAATCACCTGCATCGCGGGTAAGGTCAACACGTGGTTGCACAATACCGAAAGGTTTTCCAACCCCAATGCTTTCGCCTGCTGAATCATACTGGCAGTGGGCGGCGTGGTGGTTTCAAATCCGATCGCCAAAAACACTACCTCACGATGCGGATTTTGCTGGGCAATGGTCAGCGCGTCCAAGGGGGAATACACCATCCGCACGTCAGCACCCTGCGCTTTCGCTTTGAGTAAGGACATCTGATGCGAGGCGGGTACGCGCAAACAATCGCCGTAGCTACACAAAATCACCTCACGCTCCAACGCCAGTCGTATTGCCAAATCTATTCGCCCAATGGGCAACACGCACACGGGGCAACCAGGGCCATGAATCATTTGCACCTGTGGTGGCAAGCGATCCAACAAGCCATAGCGCGACAACGCGTGGGTATGCCCGCCGCAAAACTCCATAAAACGATACGCGCGATCAGGTTGCACTTCCGCCGCGATGCGGGCAATCAAATGCTGCGCCAGCTCACCATCGCGAAATTCATCGACGTATTTCATGGCTGCGCACTCAGTTGGGCAAACAATGCCAAAGTCTGCGCGGCTTCGTCAGGGTCTAGCAATTGCAAGGCATAACCCACATGCACAATCACATAATCCCCCACCTTCGCGCCTTCGACCAAAGACAAGGAAATCACCTTGCGCACCCCATCCAAGTCTATCCGCGCCATATCGTCAGGCAGCAATTCAATTACTAAAGCTGGAATAGCGAGACACATAAAGATCCTTTCAAAATAAGGTGTGGCTGATTGCGACAATCTAAGGATGTGCTGATTTATTCGGTTTTGTAGTTTTTGTATCAATGAACTGGATTCCGAGCTTCGTCGGAATGACGAATAAATCAGTGCTTCCCTAAAACGATGATTGCGCCGCCAGCCACGCTTGTCCCAGTGCGATGGCGGTGTCGTTGGGCGGGATGGCTTGTGCGGTGAGTAGCTTAAATCCAACCGCTGGTAGAGATGCGCGTAATCCTGTGCTAAGCAGTTGGTTTAAAAAGCAACCACCTCCTAACGCCACCGTTCGTATCCCTGTTTGTTGCGCGGCGTATTGTACCCAGTCCGTCAGCGCGGCGATAAGGGTTTGGTGAAAAATCGCAGCGGCGCGTTCGACATCAACCGTTTCCGCTAAATATGCCAACGTGGGCAGCAAGTCTAGTTGTCCTGTTGCCGTGATGTGCCAACCTTGTGCCAGAGGGGGCGGCGCATCGTGATGTTGCAAATAGCGCGTGGCAGCTTGTTCCAAAGCGATGGCGGCTTGTGCATCATGCTGCATCACTGCACACAAACCCAGCAAACCCGCTGCGGCATCGAACACCCGCCCCATGCTGGAGGTGCGCGGGGAATGGATGTCGCGCTGCAACAGGGCAGCTACCGTGGGGGCGGCCACTTGATCGCCAAATCTGTGCGCGATTTCAGCATTGCGCCCCAGTTCGTGCAAAACCGCAGCCGCCATACGCCACGGTTCTTGCGCGGCACGATCCCCGCCCGCCAAAGCCAAAGGGTACAGATGACCGAGGCGTTGACAGTCCGCACCCTCCACTTTGAGCAACTCACCGCCCCAAGCCGTGCCATCCGTACCCAATCCCACGCCATCCAATGCCAAACCCAAAACAGGCTGAACAATGCCGTGTTCCACACACACAGCGGCAAGATGAGCATGGTGATGTTGTACGGCAATACACGGGACATTCAATTCGGCAGCAAGCTGAGCCGCCAAGCGGCTGGAGTAAAAGTCTGGATGTAAATCGTGGGCAATGGCATGTACAGGTTCACCCAACGCAGACAACAATTGTCTCGCCAAAAGCGCATGGGCGCGACAGGCTTCAGGCGTGTCAAGATTACCTACCGAGTGGGTCAAATAGGCGTAATCGCCCACCGCGAGACACAAAGTATTGTTAAACCACGCACCCATCGCCAAAATCGGCGGCACGGCGTGCGGCAAGCGAATCACGTGCTGCACACACGCTTGCAACTTGGCATTCATGCGGTACGCGCTTGCTCTAACCACGCCAACCAAGCGTCCATGCCTTCGCCCGTGGTGGCAGACAGCTGGATAATTTCAATGTCGGGATTGACGCGACGGGCGTTGGCAAGAACAAGTGCCACGTCAAAGTTTAAATAAGGCAATAAGTCACATTTATTCAATAGCATCAGACGTGCGGCGCGGAACATATCAGGGTATTTGAGCGGTTTGTCTTCGCCTTCGGTGACAGATAGCACGACCACTTTGGCGGCTTCACCCAAATCAAACGCTGCAGGGCACACTAAATTGCCGACATTTTCGATAAACAGCAGCCCGTTTTCAGGCATCGCCAGTTGCGCCCACGCGTGCGAGATCATGGCAGCATCTAGGTGGCAGCCTTTGCCCGTGTTGATTTGTATCGCGTTCACCCCCGTGGCGCGGATGCGTTCGGCATCGCACTCGGTTTGTTGATCGCCTTCAATCACCGCCATGGGAATATGAGGATGCAGAGCCTGCAAGGTGCGCACCAACAAGGTAGTTTTGCCTGAGCCAGGGCTGGAGACCAAATTAAGCGCGAGCGTATGAGATGCGGCAAATTCACGACGATTGTCTGCCGCCAGTTGGTCATTTTGCGATAACAAATCCCGCTCGACGCGTATCAATCGAGATTCCATTGGGTCGATCTCTTGCTGCGTGTCAGCTGGAACAGCGCGAAAGGCGGTCGCGCCTGTACGCGGCGCGCGCGAGGGCTTTTTGCCCGAAATTAACGCCTCACGTCCTCCACAACCACATGTGCCACACATAAAAATCCTTTCGATTGGGGAGACACTGATTTATTCGTCATTCCGACGAAGGTCGGAATCCAGTCCTTTGATACAAAGGTGTTTTTGCTTCAGCAAAAACTACAAAACCGAATAAATCAGCACATCCTTAGATTACGATTAAATCCTGCACCCGCATGCGATTGCCTGCTGTAATCTGCAGGCGTGGACTGTTGCATGTGGGGCATAAGCCATATTGCGCCTGCATTGCCACCGCCGCACCACATGCTAAACATACCCCCGCACCCGCCGTTTCGATGATTTCCAATTCCGCACCTTCCGCTCGCGTGCCGCGCATCACCGCGTCAAAACAAAAACGCATGGCATCAGGCTCGACCGCCGATAACTTGCCAATTTCCAACACCACACGGCGTACCGTTTGAAAATGCTGGGTGCAAGCCGCCTCTTCGATAATGTCCAACACACTTTCCGCCAAGGACATTTCGTGCATGATATTTACACCACCCAGTACACGCTCATCAAGGCAACCAACGCACCCAATCCTCGCACCCCTTGCGGACTACCCCACTTAACCAAGGTTTGTGCCAGCAAAATACCTGTGACATGCAATAGTGAAGTGGTGAAGATAAAGCCCAAGGCATAGCTTAAGCCAGATGCGTTTTGCGGCATTTCCGCCCCATGCGCATAACCATGAAACACTGCAAACCCGCCCACCATCAACGCACTCAGCCACAAAGACATCCGCTGCGCACGGGTGATAAACACACCCAGTACCAGTAACGATAAAGCAATGCCGCCTTCTACAAAAGGCAAAGGCAATCCAGCCATGCCCAGCCAGCCAGCCAACGCCATCACACTGACGAAGGTCAGCGGCAAGCCCCACACAGCGCGTCCGCCCAACTGACTTGCCCACACCCCAACCGCCAACATAGCGCAAAGGTGATCGACCCCCAACAATGGATGCAACACCCCATGCGCCCAGCCGCTGGCAGCCGCAATACCCACATGCGCCTCGGCAAAATTAGGAATCACAATCAATAACCCTAACAACAGTTTCGGGAGCGTTAAATTAGATAAGGTCTTCATGGTGATTTTCCTTGGGTTTTAGATTTTGAGAGACTACCTTAAAGTGTTGCGTGCTAATAGTCGCTGGTCGTTAGTTAGCCAAGTGTGGTGCAAGCATATTTGCATGAATATATAGGGAGACGCTGATTAAATCTTCCGTTCGTGGTGAGCGGATTTAATCAGCGTTTCCCTAGCAAATAGTTGTGTAAGCGTTGCGCCTATCTCCCCTACAAACTAACGACTTATCCACGACAATTTACAATCAGGTGAATTTATCACGCCTACAGCCCCAACTCCCCCCACATCGCATCGACTTTGGCTTTGATGTCATCGCGCATCACAATCGGTGTGCCCCATTCGCGCTGGGTTTCGCCTGTCCATTTATTGGTCGCATCTAAGCCCATCTTGCCGCCTAATCCCGACACGGGGCTGGCAAAATCCAAATAATCAATCGGCGTATTTTCGACTAACAAAGTGTCGCGCACGGGATCCACGCGGGTGGTGATTGCCCAGATGACTTCCTGCCAATTGCGGATGTTAATGTCATCATCGACGACGATAATGAATTTTGTGTACATAAACTGGCGTAAAAAAGACCAGATGCCAAACATCACGCGTTTGGCGTGTCCTGCGTATTGTTTGCGGATACTGACTACCGCCATGCGATAGGAGCAACCTTCAGGCGGTAGGTAAAAATCCACAATTTCGCTGAATTGTTTTTGCAGCAGCGGCACGAACACTTCGTTTAATGCCACGCCCAACATGGCGGGTTCATCGGGCGGTTTGCCTGTGTAGGTGGAGTGATAAATCGGGTCGCGCCGCATGGTGATGCGCTCGATAGTCAACACAGGGAAGCGATCTTGCTCATTGTAATAACCTGTGTGGTCGCCGTAAGGTCCTTCCAACGCGCTTTCATTGGGGTGTATCACACCTTCTAGCACGATCTCCGCGTAAGCGGGCACTTGCAACTCACTGCCTAAACATTTCACCAATTCGGTTTTGCTGCCGCGCAACAGCCCCGCAAATTGATATTCCGACAAAGAATCTGGCACAGGTGTCACCGCGCCTAAAATCGTGGCGGGGTCGGCACCGATCACCACCGCGACAGGAAACGGTGTATTGGGATGCGTTTTGCACCAATCTTGGAAATCCAACGCGCCGCCGCGATGCGCCAACCAGCGCATGATGACTTTATTCGGTGCGATGACTTGCTGACGATAAATCCCTAGATTTTGCCGTGTTTTTTGCGTGCCGCGTGTGACCACCAAGCCCCAAGTAATCAGCGGTGCAATGTCGCCAGGCCAACAATGTTGAATCGGCAACCGCCCTAAATCCACGTCTTTGCCTTCCCAGATGATTTCTTGACACGGCGCGCTGGATAAAATTTTGGGCGACATATTCATCACCTGTTTCAAAATCGGCAGCTTGTCCCACGCGTCTTTTAAGCCTTTGGGCGGTTCGGGTTCTTTTAAAAATGCCAATAATTTTCCCACCTCGCGCAACGCAGCAACATCATTTTCGCCCATGCCCAACGCCACGCGGCGCGGCGTGCCGAATAAATTGGCTAACACGGGGATGTCATAGCCCACGGGTTTTTCAAATAGCACCGCCGCGCCTTGCGCCCGCAGCACACGATCACAAATTTCGGTCATTTCCAACACGGGCGAAACAGGCGTGCTGACGCGCTTTAATTCGCCTATTTTCTCCAACTGCGCGATAAAATCACGCAAATCACGATAACGCATACGATTCCCTTTGCTCTGTCATATAAAAACGCGGCTACGCCCAACGTTCATCATTGCGCATCGTACAATAGCTTCCGCTATAAAACAGTATTAAACGAAACGTGTTTTATGATTACAATGACAACTTCATTGGGTTAGATACGCTATCGCACTGAATTTCTGGACAAACACGTATGATCCACCGCTTGAAACAAATTTCTCTGAACACATTCACGCACATTCCCGCGCTACTACACCATAAAAAAACCCATCAATATGGGCTGACGACACTGATCTGGGGCATGATCGCAGCCTGTTGTTGGCTATTGGCTTATTGGACGTGGATTTTTGTAACGCCATCCGCCTCCCACGCCCCGTTGACTCGCGATCCGCTTGCCTTCACGCCGTTGTCGATTGAGCCTATTACCCATGCGCATTTATTCGGCGTTTCCGAGTCCCCCGTATCGTCCGTCGTAGCAGCACAGACACTGAGCGCATTAGGATACAAATTACGCGGCGTATTTGCAGGAGAAGGTAAAAAAGGCGTGGCGGCGATTTTAAACATTGGGCAAAAAGATCTCGCCTTCACTTTGGGCAGCGAAATTACATCAGGCGCAGTATTGGAACACGTTTATGCTGACCATGTAGAGATCAAGTATCACGGCGTATTGGAACGCTTGGAATTAGTGCGCGCCACACCTGCGACAGGACAGGTACTCATTACACCCCCTATCGCGCCCATTGTCGCCCCACCTCAAGCTAACTCTCCCCCTGCCCCCGAAGCATTCAACGCACTGGTCGGGCAACAAGGTCAACACTTGTTAGCGATACGTCCCTAATGCTAGGCTTTATCTTTTCATCGTTTATGGCTATGGTGTTGCGTACAAATAATTGGGTCGTTAGTCGCTCGCTGTTAGTTAGCCAGAAAAAAACAAGCATACCCACATGAATATATTGCAAATATTTGTGTATGCGCTACCAACTACAAGCTAACGACTAACAGCTTAATGACTTATCCACTCTTTAAAACTGCTTTAATTTTTGTTGAGCCAAGCTCGACCTACACACGATGTCCCTCACTTACCGCTTAACGCTCTACACCCAACTTACCCGTTTACATCGCCCCATCGGAATTTTATTGCTGCTATGGCCTACGCTTTGGGGGCTATGGATCGCGGGACGCGGTCATCCCTCATGGTGGATCGTCAGTATTTTTGTATTGGGCGCCACGCTCATGCGCTCAGCGGGTTGCGTCATCAACGACTACGCCGACCGTCATATCGACAAACACGTCAAGCGCACCTGCGAACGCCCGCTCACCAGCGGCAAAGTGACCTCGCGCGAGGCATTGTGGTTAGCGGCAGGCTTGGTGTTGTGTGCATTTTGTCTGGTATTGCCGCTCAATGTCTTAACGATTTTGCTGTCCATTCCTGCCGTTGTGCTGGCTGCCAGCTACCCGTTTACCAAGCGTTTCTTTGCCATTCCACAAGCCTATCTCGGCATCGCTTTCGGCTTTGGCATTCCCATGGCGTTCGCCGCGTTGAACAATACCGTCCCGCCTGTTGCATGGCTGCTACTGCTCGCCAATGTGTTTTGGGCGATTGCTTACGACACGGAATATGCCATGGTGGATAGGGATGACGACATCCATCTGAACATCCATTCCTCTGCGTTATTTTTTGGACGATACGATGTCATTGCCGTGATGGCATGTTATGCAGCGACCTTGGGACTGCTCGCGCTGGTCGGGCATATCGCTGGATTAGGACTCGCCTATTACCTCTCGCTACTCATTGCGACAGGCATCGCCACCTATCACTACACCCTCATCCACACCCGCCAACGCGAACATTGCTTTCAAGCGTTCTTGCACAACAACTGGTTCGGTGCAGTGATCTTTGTGGGGATGGTGGTCGATTATGGGTTATTCCCGAAAGGCTGAAATCGCGCTTGGTTCAGTTGAAATTGATGTTGAGGCGGCAGGGATGATTGAAATGCGTGCGATTACGCCACGCTAATCGCATCTATGAGCTCATGCAGTCTGCGAGGATGTGGGGTGGCAAAATTTCCATGCATCGCAGGTGTGCTTCAGATTTTTATGATTAAAAATGAGGGCGTGCTAAAATCACGCTCGTCATTGATATAAATCAAGTATTTTTAATGACAAACCAATTAGCCACCTGCCCAACTAAAACATTTAGTTGCACTTTGGTGTCTACTTTACGTTAGACGCACCCACAAAAAATGACGGCTGACCAAACTATCGCTTTAATCTCAAGCATTGGTACTTGCCTCTCAGCTATTGCTACGTTCTTGACAATTCGTCAGATTGCGAAGCAACGCGAGGCATCTTATCGACCAGAATTAGCTTTCTCTCGCACCTTCTTTGTTGCTGAGCCTGATCCAATTCGGGCTGGTGCTTTGCCTGAAAAATGGGTGAACAAAAAACTGGGTTTAGAGACCCCGATGTTGCTTGATGATTTATCTGTTCCTCTGCGAAATGTTGGCCTTGGGACGGCAAAAGCAATTGCTATTTCATGGTCTTTCCCAATTGATCAAACTATTGAGCGTGTCAATCAATCAGCGCAGAAAACACTAACCCCAGCCTACTTTAGTCGCGATGATTGGGGCGTGAGTCTTAAGTCAGAGAGTCTGGGCAATGGAACCTCAATGTGGAAAAACCAGAAAAATGTCTCTGTAGATTTTGTCCTACCAGCTTCCGTTGAAAGAGAGCCAATGGAAGTAAGACTGCCTCATGCTTACGTGCAACTATGTTCAGCAGTCCTTTACTTTGCCTCAAAAGACAAGCACGCGAAGTTCTCCTTTGATTTACCAATTCTATCCGCAAACATTGAATATGTTGATATTGGAAATCTCACTCATCGCGCGACTTTTGAGTTTATATTGAATGTTGTTGCAATCTCTGGAAATGGAGAAGCTTTCGATGTCTATATTGATTGCACAAAGCGGGTATAACCTTACGATCGAGAGGGACTGCGCGAATACACCCTCGCGCAGCCTAGTAGGGTGCACTATGCGCACGCGGAAAAACCATTTAATTCAATCTAATACGTGAATTTCCCGTGCACACGGCACACCCTACACACTAAATTCCCACCCAATTTTCGACTTTCAAGGCAGGTACGCGCTCAAACTCAGCGACATTATTGGTCACCAAAATCAATTTTTCTGCCAGCGCGTGGGCGGCAATCCACAGGTCATTGTTGCCGATAGGTGTGCCCAGCACTTGCAAGTATTGTCGAATCTTGCCGTAGTGTAAGGAGGTGTTTTCATCCAGCGGCAACACAGGAATGAACGCGGTGAGTTGTTGCAAAATCTGCTGTGCGGCGTGTGATTTTGCGCTCTTTTCTGCCCCAAAAGCCAGTTCGCCGTAGGTGATAACCGACATCGCCACACTGCCCGATGGCAACGCGGAAAAGCGCGCCAACACTTCGGCAGGTCGATGATTTTTAATGTAAATACAGATATTGGTGTCGAGCAAGTAGCGCACCATGATTACAGTCCTTCACGCACTTGCGGCGGCGCATCTTCGCGCTCGACCAAACAGTCGTCAGGCAATGCCGTCAATAAATGAAACGCTTGCGCCAAGGAACGCGGAATTTTGCGCAAAACCAATTCGTCATCACGCCGAAAAATCTCCACTTCATCCGTATCGAACTGAAATTCCAGCGGAATCCGCACCGCCTGAGAATTGCCGCTTCTAAATACCTTCGCTGTACGCATGATGCTCTCCTAGCTTGTAATTACTTTGAGTATATACATATAACATCGGGATGCAAACAGCGTTTAACGAAATGAGCTCTGATTTAATCTTCCGCTCGTGGTGAGTCTTTCGGCAAGCTCAAGACAGCCTTATCGAAATAAATTAGTCACCTTCGGCAAGTTTGCGTGGTCTGCGCAATCGGTATGACCAATGCGAGATGCACCTCGTGGTTGGGATGTACAGTCAAACTCAGTTCACCGCCATGGGCGCGGACAATTTCTCTGGATAGGCTTAATCCTAAGCCCACGCCTTCAATCTGGCGACTGTGCGCGGCATCGACGCGGTAAAAGCGTTCAAAAATTTTGTGCGTGGCTTCGACGGGAATCCCTGCCGAGGCATTGGCGACAATCAGCGTGTGTTGTTGCGGGCTGGATAGCACGGAAAAGTGTATCCAACCATTAGGAAGGTTGTATTTGATGGCATTGCTCATCAGGTTCAACAACACTTGCCGAAACAATTCTTCATCGGCATCTACGGTTAAATGCGGCGGTATGTCGCCTGTGACGTTGAGCGTGGGAGCTAACATTTGCGTGTCTTCAATCAGCTCCAGCAGCGCACTGGAGAGATCAAACGGCGTGAGTTTCAGGCGCAATTTGCCTGCGTCGGCTTTGGACAACAATAGCAATTTACGCAAAATCGACGACAGCCGCCGCACTTCGTCCAAAATAATCCCCAACGAAGTTTGAATGGGCGAACCCGCTTCGGCTTGATTCATGGCATGTTCGATTTGCCCTTGCAAAATCGTCAGCGGGGTATTCAACTCGTGCGCCGCATCCGCCGAGAAACGCGAGGCTTGGTGAAAACTGGTTTCCAAGCGTTCCAACATGGCGTTGAATCCCAAGACCAAGGCTTCAAATTCACGCGCTTCGCGGATCGGCGGGACGCGCTGGTGTAGTCCTTGCGCGGTCACATTGCGCACGGATTCGACCAGTCGATTCACAGGGCGCAACGCTCGCCCTGAGATAAACCATGCCCCAAAGCCAATTAAAATCAACGCCATCGGCATCGCCCATAAAAAACTATTGCGAATCTCCGCCATGTCTTTTTGAATGGTTGCCACATTGACCGCAATCGCCACCCGCCCACGCGGGGAACTTGCCAGCCCAATGTGCCATGTCGCCCCGTGATCTTTTAAGGTCAGCAACGAGGCGGCGGAACGAAGCGGACGCGGCGGTGCGGCGTGTTCACCCAATGGCGGGCGTTCACCAAATGGAGGATGTTCGCCATTTTGCGGGGGTGCGTCGGGGCGGGGAGCGTCGAACGGAGGCGCATCAGGTGGCGGGGGATGAAAAGATTCCTGCTCCGATGCCTGCGGAAAAGCTTGCCAATTGAATTGCGTGCTATCCAAGTGGCTTTCCCAATGCGCGGAGCGGTAAACCTCATTTCCCGCGCCATCTTGAACCAGCAACAACAAATGCTGCGGATTGCGTACACCCAACGTGCTCGGCAATACCTGAGTTTCAAAATGCTGCCAAAAGTCAGGCGGTTGCCTGCGCCGTGATTCCCGTTCGGCATAAGACACCACATCCAACTTGATTTGATTCACTTTAATGTCATACACCACCCACCAAGCAAATAAGCCAAACCCTGCTAGGGCAATGCCCGACAGCAAGGCGGATAGGACGGCAACGCGTAATCGAAAGGAATGAAACATTAGGCATCCGTGTGAGGTTTATGAAAGCGATACCCCACGCCGCGCACACTTTCAATCGGCGAAGGTTCTTGGTCGTGCATGTTCAGCGCGACGATTTTTTTGCGAATACGTTGAATGCACACATCCACGACATTGGTGCTGGGGTCGAAATCATAGCCCCAAACGTGTTCTAAAATTTGCGTGCGGGTGAACACCCGCCCTGGGGAGCGCATCAGGTATTCAATCAAATTAAATTCGCGGCGGGTCAAGTCTATGGTATGTCCTGCCCACGCCACTTCACGACTGATGCGATCTAGGCGCAAATTCCCCACCACCAACACATTTTGCCGCTCTCCCGAAATGCGCCGCAACATGGCATGAATGCGGGCAATCAATTCTTCCATAAAAAAAGGTTTGGCGAGGTAATCGTCCGCCCCCAAATTCAGCCCATCCACGCGGTCATCCAATTCGTTGCGAGCGGTCAATAAAATCACGGGCGTGGCATTTCCTTCGCGGCGCAAGCCTTTCAAAATGGACAAGCCATCACGCCCTGGCAACATAATGTCCAGCACAATTACGTCGTAATCACCACTGCTGGCAGCATCAAATCCCGCATTGCCTTCGTCGCAATGTGTCACCAAAAAGCCTTGTTCCTTAAAGCCTGCGCACACAAAGTCGGCAATCCGTCGTTCATCTTCAACTAGCAAAATTTTCATTGTCGTTCCTCTTTTTTCTTGCCAATCCCCTCCCCCTAGCAGGGGGAGGGTTAGGGTGGGGGTTGAAATCGTCGCACGGATGCAAACTTTCAACCCCCATCCCCACCTTCCCCCTGCTAGGGGGAAGGAGTATGTCCTCTATTATTTTAATTTTAAATCAAAATGTTATAGAAAATAAATTTTTCATGCCTTCAAAATTTTAAGCGGAATAATTTTGTTATGCCGTGACCATGTAGATGCGAAGGATACGCTAAGGCGCGCATCCATCTCATTACAAAATCGTAATCATTCTGTGGGAAAAGTTGTCATTTAAACAGGTTTTAATGCACGCCAGATCAACGACCACTTTGACATGGGGAATATCATGAAAAAACTTGCAATCTGCTTACTACTGGGATGGACTACCGCGACATTCGCGGCACCCACTGCGACCCCAGCGCAACCGCCCGCACAGGGTTGCCCCCCGCCGCCACAAGCCTTTGAAAGCTGCAAAGGCAAAAAAGCGGGCGATGCGGTGCAACATGTCACCCCGTCAGGGCAAAAGATTGCCGCCATTTGCACAGCATCGCCACAAGGCTTGTTCGCTCTCCCCGCCTGTGACATGACTCCGCCGCCGCACCATACTCCACCCCCCAGCGCGTTTGCGGATTGCAAGGGCAAAAAAGAAGGCGCTGTCATACAGCATAAAATGCCATCGGGCGAAAAAGTTGCGGCAAGCTGCACGGCTTCACCGCAAGGGCTGTTTGCCCGCCCAGACCGCCCACCCCATCCACCTCGTTAATTCATGCCGATACAACCAATTAGCAACTAAGGTGGCACTGATTCAATCCGTTCACCCTGAGCTTGTCGAAGGGGGCTATTTAACACATCAATTTTATTAAATCATCCATTCATGGTTCGACAGGTCACCACGAATGGAAGATTTAATCAGCGTCTCCCTAACTCTCCACTTACCAAGGAATCACCATGAACGGACAAGCCGTTGAATTTCCCAAGCAAGCCCTGCTCACTCGCCTCGCGTTAAGCGACAGTGGTTTTGTGTTTGATCCTGTGACGGGCAACAGTTTTACCGTCAACACCAGCGGGCTGTCTATCTTGCGCTTATTGCAAAAAACCGAAGACTGGACAGATATTATCGCCACGCTGCAAGCCGATTTTGAGGTGAGCTATTCCGTTGCCGAGCGCGATGTCCTCGAATTTGCCACGGCATTACGGAGCGCGTTCAAATGAGCCGCGTCATCACCGTTGCCATCACGGGCATGAATGCTTTGCCCGAAAGCCCAGGACCTGGCTTGGCGGTGGCGCGTTGTTTGCGCGAACAATATGGCGACCGTGTACGCATCATCGGATTGGGCTATGACGCGCTTGACCCTGGGCTGTATTTGTCGGCATTTTGCGATGCCTCGCATCTGATTGCCTATCCGCTGCATGGCTCGGACGTGTTGCTAGAACGCTTGAGTTTGATTCACCAAGCCGATCCGATTGATGTTTTGATTCCCTGTTTAGATGCGGAATTACCACTGATGGTGTTACTCGCGCCGCGCTTGGCGGCGATTGGTATCCGCACTTTTTTGCCGACCGCCGAACAGCTGACACGCCGCGCCAAAGACCAACTGCCTGAGTTGTGCGAGCTTGCCGAGGTGCATTGCCCCGAATTGCGCGCTTTAACCCACCCCAGTTTTTTCCACACCTGTCATAGCGAAGGTTGGGAATATCCCATGGTGGTGAAAGGCGTGTTTTACGATGCCAAAGTGGTTTACAACGCGGAAGAAGCCACCACCGCTTTTTACAAAGTCGCGGCGGAATGGGGCTTGCCCGTATTGGCGCAACGCTTTGTCGCTGGCGAGGAATACAACCTCACCGCCGTGGGCGATGGCGCGGGCAAATTATTAGGCGAAGTGATGATGAAAAAACGCGCCCTGACTTCCAAAGGTAAAGCGTGGGCGGGCATTTCCACCTTGGATGAAAACCTCTCTGCGGCGGCGGGACGCTTGGTGGCAGCGTTGAATTGGCGCGGCCCGTTGGAAGTGGAAGTCATGCGCGATGCACAAGGCGAATATCACCTGATCGAAATCAATCCGCGCTTCCCCGCGTGGATTTATCTCTCGCAAGGCGTGGGACGCAATTTGCCCGCGCTGTTGCTGGAATTGGCATTGGGGCATCCCGCCCCCGAATTCCCCCCCGCCGTCGCAGGTACTTTTTTTGTGCGCTACGCGCTGGAAACCATCGTGCCACTGAGTACGTTTGAAAACTTAATGATGGCAGGCACGTTGGATTTTGAGAAACAGGAAGGGGGAAGAGAGACGAGGGAAGGGATGCATCCGCGTCCCTTGTTAGGGAAACGCTGATTAAATCTTCCGTTCGTGGTGAGCTTGTCGAACCATGAACGGAAGATTTAATAAAATCAATGGATTAAATCCATTCATCCTTCGACAAGCTCAGGACGAACGGATTTAATCAGTGCCTCCTTAGCAGAGCTTCCCCCTTCCCCTTTCTCCCTTCTCCTAATTTAAAGGATAACAACATGAAACAAACTTGGGTTAAACCCTTTCTGACCCCGCACCGGATGGGCGGCATGAATAAATTCGGTGCGGTACGCGCTCAAAATCATCAATCTGATCTTGACGGCGTGGAGATTGCGCCTTTGTTGGAAAAATACGGTTCGCCGTTGTTTATCGTGTCGGAAAAAACCTTGCGCGACAATGTGCGCCGTTTACGCCGTGCGTTTGCCACGCGTTGGCCCAAAGTGCGCCACGGTTGGTCATACAAAACCAATTACCTCGCAGCGATTTGCAATGTGCTGCATCAAGAAGGCTCGTGGGCGGAAGTGGTGTCGGAATTTGAATACCGCAAAGCGCGAGCCAATGGCGTGCCAGGTTCGCGGATTATTTTTAATGGTCCGTGGAAACCCAATGACATTTTGGAATTAGCAGCACAAGAAGGTGCGACCATCCACCTTGACCATCTGGACGAGCTTTACGCCTTGGAACAAGTGGCGTGCAAATTGGGCAAACAAGTCCCCGTCGGCATCCGCCTGAATTTTGATACGGGTTATACCGATTCTTGGAGTCGCTTTGGCTTCAACTTGGAATCAGGCGCGGCAAAAGACGCGGTGCAACGCATCGCCGCCAGTCCGTGGTTAAAACTCACGGGCTTGCACAGTCATATCGGCACATTTGTGTTGGATGTACGCGCTTATGCTGCGCAAATTCGCATCATGACGGACTTTATGGAGCAGGTGGAGCGCGACACGGGCTGTGTGATTGGCTATCTGGACATCGGTGGCGGGTTCGCCTCGCGCAATGCCTTGCAAGGCATGTATTTGCCGCCCGATCAAATTGTGCCCAGTTTTGAGCAATACGCCGAAGCCATCTGCGGCACGCTGATGGAAGCCACGCAAGGGCGCGTCGCGGCGGGCAAACCGCTGCCCACGCTGATTTTAGAAACGGGGCGCGCCGTGGTGGATGATGCAGAAATTTTGGTGACCACCGTGGTGGGCGGCAAACGCTTACCCGACGGGCGACGCGGCGCGATTCTGGATGCGGGTCTTAATCTGTTGTTTACCGCGTTTTGGTACAACCACGAAGTCAAACCGCTGCGCCCCTTAAATGGCATTGCCGAGGAAACCGTGCTGTACGGCCCGCTGTGTATGAACATCGACGTGGTGCGCGCGTCGATTATGTTGCCGCCATTGAATGTCGGTGAATCCTTGGTGATACGCCCCGTGGGCGCGTACAACAACACCCAATGGATGCAGTTTATCCAACGCCGTCCTGCGGTGGTGATGGTGACGCAAAACGGGGACGTAGCCGTGATTCGCGCCTCAGAACAATTGGAAGATGTCAGCGGCTTAGAGCAAGTGCCACAGGCGTTGCAAGTGCCCTTCCCACAAGGACTGCCCGCGTGATAACCCGATTATCTAGCCTCAGCGCGCCACTTTTTCGGGCTTACGCGGCAGTATTTTTTTGCAGCTCTCCTCGTGTCGGCGCGTGGTTCGCGCTCATTACATGCTTTTCGCCACGAGCCGCCTTGGCGGGCGTGGTGGGCTTATTAGCATCAGCGGCGTGGGCGCGATTGTTGGCATTGTCGGGCGAAGCGCATTTGGTCAATGGCTTGTTGTGCGGCTTGTTAATCGGCGCGTTTCATCGTTTGGATGCCACCTTGTTCGGCTGGGTCGTAGTGATTGCCTTGTTTTCCACACTGATTTCGCACTGGTTAGCGGGTGTGTTATGGCGAGCGGGTAGGTTGCCGTTGTTGAGTTTGCCGTTTGTGTTGGCGTGTTGGTTGATGGGCTTGGCGATGCAGGTCAACAATGCCGTTGCCCTCTCGCCCACGCCGTTTACGGGCGATGCCGCCACGGTATTTGGCAACTGGGGCGACGGATTTTTTACCGCGATGGGTTGGTTGTTGCTCGTGCCATATCCTTGGGCAGGCGCGTTGTTGTTCGCAGGATTATTGGTTGCCTCACGCTATTTGGCGATTTTAGCGGTCACAGGTTATCTGGCGGGACAAGCGGCTTTGTTGCTGTTGGGGCATACCGAATCGAACTTAGTCGGCTTTAATTTCATGCTCACCGCCATGGCATTGGGCGGCTTGTTTGCCGTGCCCAGTCGCACCAGTTTTGCCATGGCATTGGCGGGCGCGGCAATGACGGGTTGGTTGGTGGTGGTACTCGGCGTGGCGGTGTCGCCTATGCATTTGCCCTTATTGACCTTGCCATTTTTATTGGCGGTGTATTTGTGGTTGGGTGCATTGGGTGCGCGCCCCGTGACCAGTTTGCCGCAACTGACTTTAGACCACCCGCAACCGCCTGAACTGGCTTACGAACAAAAACGATTAGCACAAGTGCGCGGCAGTATTGCAGGCAGTATGCCGATGTTGTTGCCGTTTTATGGCGAATGGCGGGTGTCGCAAGCGTTTGACGGGGCTTATACCCATCGCAGTCCGTGGCAACACGCGCTGGATTTTGAGGTGATCGAACAGCAAGGCGACCGCCTCGTGAATCATCAACAGCAAGGTTTGAAACAAAGCGATTATTTTTGCTTCGGCGCGCCGCTGTGTTCGCCCGTCGCGGGGCAAGTGGTGCAATGCCGCGATGATTTAGCAGACATGTTACCTGGCGAAGTCGATACCACGCACAACTGGGGCAATTATGTGTTGCTACGCACCGTGTTGGGCGACCATGTTTTGTTAGCCCATCTGAAACAAACCAGCGTGCGGGTGCGACAAGGCGAATGGGTCGCGGCGGGACAAGCTCTTGCCGCGTGTGGCAGTTCAGGACGTGCGCCTGAGCCGCATCTACATTTACACGTTCAACACACCCAAACTTTGGGCAGCCCCACGCATCCCTTTCATTTGATTAACGTGTTGCTGCATGGCGACAATCGTCAACGCGAATTTAAGTTGTGCTACCTCCCCAAACAAGACGACATCCTCAGCCCCGCCCCGCGTGATGAAAGTCTCGCTAGCGCGCTGCATTTCGTGGCGGGACAGGTGTTGTCGTATCGGCTGCGCCATGCGGATACGGAATGCGTGCAAACCTTGCGCACCGAATTAACCTTATTGGGACAATCGCGCTTGATAACCGAACAAGGCGCGTCAGTGGGCTATGAAGAAACCCAGATGGTATTGGGTTGTTATGACCGCACAGGTCAGCGCGATGCTTTGCTGGATATGTGGGTGTTGGCGTTGGGGCTCACGCCACTGACCACCGCCGCAGATGGTTGGCAAGATGCCCCCGCTGCGCGCTTATTGCCGCTGAACGGGGTGCAACGTGCGCTGGTTGCATTGCTACATCCACTCGGCGGCAGTTGCGTCAGCCACTACAGCCGCACTTGGGACGAAGCCGCTTACGCCTGGCGGCAAGTGGGGCAACATACGTTCCGTTTAAGTTGGGGCATCGCATGGCGCGCCGAAACCACCGCATGGATCACCCCTAACCAAGGCGTAGCACGTCTCAGCTTATGTTTTGGCAAACGCCGTTGGGATGCGGAACATTTTTTAGTCTCTAGCTGATAGTCGTTAGTTATGTGGATAAGCATAGCGCATCCACAATCTCATCTAGCGACTACCAACTACCAACTACCAACTACCAACTACCAACTACCAACTAACGACTAACGACTAACGACTAACATTTTCAATCAGGAGAAACATCATGAAACACACTCAACCCTTAGCCTTTGCCATCGCCGCGACACTTATTTGCACCAGCAGCTATGCCGCAGAAACCGACGCGTGGACGATCAAAGCCACGCCACAAGCCTCTTACGCGGGATTTAGCAATGCCGCGACGCGGGACAGTATCGTCAGCGCAGGTCTATATGCCGATATGCAGTATTTGGATCGCGGCGGCATCACCGTGGGCGCATCACACACCACGTTGAAAATGAAACTCGCTGCGCCGACCTTGCAACAAAACGCGCTGTTTTTATCGGGACGCATGAATTTCACCCCTGACGCGCTACCAGGCAAACTCACCGTGCGCGCCGATGTGCATCGCGCCACCAACAACGATGCCACCAACGAAACCAATGGCGTGAATGTGATTGCGCCGCAAGTCGCATTTATGAGCTTTGACAAAAGCTATTCGCTAGACCTCGGCTATGCCCGCAGCAGCTATGGCAACAGCAACATCGGCAACGGCGGATTATCGGTTTCGCAATGGACTCCGACCATCGGATTTGGCTTCAATCAAGGCGGGGATTGGCTGCAAGTGCGCGTGTATGACATTCATTTTTCCAACGCCCTGCGCGCCCAAAACGTCACACGCACCGACGCACTGGAAGTCAAATGGACGCACTATTTAGTCGCGGGCGGCTTTAGCCCTGAGCAAATCCAAGTCGGCGCGTTGGTCGGCAAACGCCTGTACGCCGTGGATGGCGATTCGGGAACGTTGTACAACTTGGCGGATATGCAGCGCGGTAGTGCCTCGTTGGGCGCGCAATGGAAGCTGGCTGAAAACACCCGCTTGATCGCGCAAGGTGGCGTGGAACGCTATGAAAACAGCCTCGCGACGCGCTATTCGGCAAACTATATCTACGCGGGGATCTCGCAACAGTGGTAATCACACCCATACCCGAATGGCGCTTACTTCAGCCAAATCATCGGCAAACTCCCTCCCCTTCAAGGGGAGGGTTGGGGTAGGGATGGGGGGGGGTGCAAAGAACGAACCCATCCCCATCCTAGCCTTCCCCTTGAAGGGGAAGGAACGGTAGTTCAGCCCGCTTTTAGAGGATGGCGAAAAAATATTAATCCGTGCCGCATCGGGGGTTTTGAGCTTAAGTAAGTGCCATTCCACCCATACCCTATTTCGAGAAAGTCAATATGAAACACTTTAAAATCAAAGCGTTTGCTGTAGCACTTGTATTTGCCAGTACCACGGCTCACGCAGTGGGGCCAGTATGCTTTTGGCAAGCAGGCTACAAAACCCCCGAAGGCTGCGGCTCCGCACCTGCCATTAACAACAGCAGTATTTGGCAAACCAATTACACGCTAGAAAGTACGGGGCAATATGCCTTAGCCGTGGCGGGCATGGATGAAGTATTGCGCCAAACCCCCACCCACCAATTTGCCCTAATGCGGCGCGCTTGGCTGAATTATTCACAAGGTCGCCACAACGATGCCTTGCGCGATTACAACCAAATTTTGGCACTCAATCCCAAAGCACTGGATGCGCGCTTAGGGCTGACCTTGCCGCTGTTAGCGCAACAACGCTGGCGTGAAGCCGCCGTCGAAGCCAATAAAGTGATTGCCGTGTCGGCATGGGATTACACCGCACACATTCGTTTGATGATTTGCGAAGAAGGCGAACATAAATGGGAAACGCTCACGCGCCACGCCACCGAATTAGCCACCCGCTACCCAGGCGATGCCACCGTCCAAGTGTATTTAGCCCGCAGTGCCGCTTGGCAAAATGACCTCCCCAATGCCCGCCGCGCCTACCTCAACGTGTTGCAACACCTGCCAGAACATATTGAGGCGAATGCTTATTTGAAAAAGAATCCGTGAGATAAAGCGCAGACGCTCATGAACACGGTTGAGGGATGACATGAGCGTCTTGGGGTCGGGTTTAGCATTAAGCATCAACGATGCTTGACGCTCTTACTTGATTTTTAAATTTTCAAACAAGAGCTTCTTGCAAAAGTCGAAATAATTTTTAAAACAGCCTCAGTGACACCAAAATGACATTTCTGAGCCGCTGAGGTCAAAATGAGTAAAAACTTGATAGTGGGCTATATAGCGCGATTATGCGCATTTGTGATTTTTGCAAACCTCATTGGTAGCACGAAAATCGCACTTATTCCCCATAAACCAAGTAAAAATAGTCAATTTCTGTGACTTTTAATGCCAAAATACTTTTGCAAGAGGCTCACAACTAAACAAAATAATGAGGTGAGTATTATGGGATTGCATAAAATTATTCATAAAGCTAGTCATGCGGTGGTACATACTGCAACCGATACTGCTAATACGCTTGCAAATACTGCAACTGACGCTGGCAATACGGTTGTCAATACGGTTGTCAATACGGTTGTCAATACGGCAACTAATACGGCGAACGAGGCAGCCAACGCGGCAAACCAAGTTGCTAAAAATATCAATAAGCAAGTATTAGGTCCTGTTGGTAAAGCCGTCGTTGATAATGCTGCACTCGTTGCCAAACAAGCGAACATTGCCAGTGATGAATTTATGGCGGGTGCGACGATTGTGGGGGGGGAATTAGAAAAAAGTGCCTATATTGTTCGTGATGGCGCGGTTCTGGTCGAAAAATGGGTTGAAGCCAATGCGTGTAATCTTGGGATGAGCATTGCATTAGGCACATTATTTGGTGCGATGCTGTATAGACCTGATCCAGAAAGCCAAGCGCAAACAACCGCAACCATGGCTCCGCTCAGTGCGGCAGCGATAGCCTATCTTGCGGCGAAAGAAGCGGTGCAAGATACCATCGTGGGTGAAGCCTGTGGATTAACCGCAACAGGTTTTGTTGAGTTACTTTGGTTGAGTCCAGATATACGCCAAGGCGTAGGCAACAACAACAAGGAAATATTGACCTATGGCATCGCATATTGCATCAGTAAATCTTTTGAAGCCGCAGCGGGTTCATTTGTTGTCCCACAAGTGGGTGCCGCAATGGTAGCGGGTATTGTATCGAGTATTGTTTCTCAATTAGTCTGCGATGGAAAATTGCCAAGTGGTGCAAGAGCATGGGCAATGACGGGAGCGGATGGGCTATAACGCAATAAGGTGCGCCTACGGCTTAATTCAAAGTGCGCTATACGCACGCGGAAAAATCATTTAATTCAATGCAATGCGTTAATTCCCCGTGCGCACGGCGCACCCTACTCACTGGGATGATTGAAATGCGTGCAATTACGCCACGCTAATCGCATCTATGAGTACAGGCAATCTGGGAGGATGTGGGGCGGCAAAATTTCAGGCATCACAGGTGTGTTTCAGATTTTCATTATTAAAAATTAAGGCGTGCTAAAATTACGCTTATCGTTGATATAAAACAGGTATTTTTTATGGCAAACCAATTATCCACCTGTCCAGCTAAAAAATTTAGTTGCGTTATGGTGTCTACTTTACGTTAGGCATTGACCATGAATTTGTTGGGTTACATCAAAGAAGCCTTTGTTGATGGGTTATCTTATGATGAGGCAGCACAACTTTGTTTGCGCCTCTATTGCAACGTTGAGGGCTTACCCGAAACATTGAAAGAGCAGTGCAACAAAAATAATCTTGCTGAGGTTTTTGCGGCTCTTTCGGCTTCTGGTTTTATTAAAGGCTCAACTGTTGGCGCAGTACTTTATGGTGCTAACTTTCACGAGGTTTTTGAGAAAGGGCATTGGGTGGAAGTAATCGCATCTATTTTTAAGAAAGGGAACACGGTCAATATGGAGCTTCGTGAAGAGGTATTTCAACGCCTAACCCTACGCTCAAGTTCGCTCCCGTTGGTCGCTGGGACGCGCCTTCGGCGCGCCCCTTAGCTGCACGTTGAGGCTGTAGAAAAACCCAAATTTCCCCAGAAAATCGCCCCGCGATCTGCCATAATTTCACTACGCGATAAAACAAAGGTGGAGGCGGCATGGCACGGTTCAAACCGATACACAAAGGCTT